>NZ_JBMERO010000003.1:0-261455 GCF_049310945.1 Bacillus sp. DJP31
TTTATTTTTAATGAAGGATTCTTAGTAAATAAGGATAAATACTCTCAGGGTTCAAATCAACTTGATACTTCCCAATTAGAATTAGATGCTGGGCTTGAAGGTGGCAGTAAAGTATTTGAACCAGCTTCAATCGAACTGGTTCGACAAGTAACGCCATATCAATTTAATACACCAGACTACTTACCATTTGAATTAATTGGAGATCCTGAGGTAACTATTAAAGATTGGGATGGTACTAGAAAAAATGTATTTCTAGAAATAAACTATTCCTCCGAAGAACCAGGTAGCTTTATTAATATTGAAATTTCAAATTTTAAGAATATTGTAAACTCAACTATAGAGACTAGTAGTTATCAAGAAGTTATTCAATTGGATCGTAGCCTAGAAGCATACTATCAACAAAATGAAAATGTATCCATGCTAAGTTGGATAGATGGAAAAATTGAATATACGGTGAATTATTTTTTATTTAAAAAAGATGGTGTCCAATCACAATCTGATTCTGAACTAATAAAGGAAGATTTAATTAGGATGGCTGAATCAATGCAATCTCAATAGGAAAACAAAAGTTCTAAACCTAATGCGATAAGGCACTGACCAAAACAAATGTTGGTGCCTTTTTTGTGTTTTGATCTTCAGCAGGGATCTTATGTCACTTTGAATAACTGAAGTCATAATCCCTATTCTGAAAAGTTACATTATCAACACCACAAAGAAAATCTAAAATAGCGTCTTCACAAAATCGATATTCTAAAATTAGTTCCTCCATGCATAGGTTGTACAGTAAGGACAAGATCCAAATGTAAGGGGAATGTACCATGAAAAAGTGGATTTCAACGATTGATACAACTGTCTTATCAATGGCAGGACTTAGATTTCTATCAGCTTCTATTGAATTAATAGCAGCCATTGCGATGCTTATGCTAAATGATGTAAGAAAAGCTGTCGCTGTTAACGCTATGTTGGCATTGATTGGTCCACTCATTTTTATCGCAACGATGACGATTGGCCTTTTAAGCATGACCGATGAGTTATCTCTTTCTAAGCTGATCTTTATTGGACTTGGTGTCGCTTTTATTTTGATAGGAGTTTATAAATAAGGCTCATTTCGTAAAGATTGTTACTTTTGACAGTTTTAAAACCTAGAGTTGATTGGAGTGGAAGGCACTTGACTCCTGCAAGACATAGAGGCTCGCATCCCTCCCCGCGAAAAAGCAAGTGCCTGCAACGGAATCAACGAACAAACTATTTATCCTACTTCTGTTAAAAAGAAACAAAGTATACGAAAACAGCATAAAAAAGATTGATTCAGATCATTGTATCGCACGACTGATCGGTCATAATAAGTCCAAGCTTGCATACATTGAAAATAGATCAATTACTAGGGAGGGAGTTACTTGGAAGAGATATTAGAACTTTTGTCAGCCAATGTTCGAGGTATTGTTGAAAGGTACCCTCCTCAGATGTTAGAGAAAATAGAGGAGATCAGGCTTAGGCTTCATCGTCCACTTGAGATTATTATTAGGGGAAAGCCTGACTTTCCGTTTCTTCATTCAACTATGTACATTGTAACGGCCGATGATACCACACAACTATTAAACCGAATTAGCCAATACTCGATTTACACGCTAGAGGAAGAGTTAAAAAGAGGGTATATTACCATTCAGGGCGGTCATCGTGTTGGACTAGCTGGAAAGGTAATCACCGAAAAAGGTGAAGTCAAAGCTATTCGTGATGTTACTTTTTTTAATATACGAGTTGCTAGACAATGTATCGGTATTGCAAAGCCTTATTTACCTCTTTTGACAAACGAAGCAGGCGAATGGGAAAACACCATCCTGATTGGGCCTCCACAATCTGGTAAAACTACCTTACTACGGGACCTTGCTAGATTAGTAAGTGTTGGGATACAAGAGCAAAACATTCCTTCTTATAAGGTTGGGATTGTGGATGAACGTTCTGAAATTGCTGGATGTGTAAAGGGAGTCCCACAGCATGATCTTGGTTGGCGTGCTGATATATTAGACAGCTGTCCAAAGGCAGAAGGGATGATGATGCTGATCAGATCCATGAGTCCAGATGTCATCGTCGTAGATGAAATAGGCAGTAAGGCAGATAGTGAGGCTATTATGGAGGCTGTGAACGCAGGAGTTAAACTAATTGTGACTGCCCATGGCAATGATTGGCCAGACCTTTTGAAGAGACCCAGTTTAAAGCCACTGCTTGATTTACATATATTCTCACGGTTTGTCATTCTTTCTAAGGCTGATGGTCCAGGAACTTGTCACAAAATTGTCGACTCTACTGGCTGTGAAATCAGTTTGGAAAAGGGGGTATTAACATGATTAAACTGTTTGGGGCCTTATTTATCATACTTGCGACAACATGGACAGGTTTTGAAGCAGCTAAGCATTTAAGTGAGAGACCGAGACAACTGAGACAGCTTAAGGTCGCTTTACAATCACTAGAAGCCGAAATTATGTATGGCCATCTCCCGCTGTTTGATGCATGTATGAATATCTCCAAGCAAATTAAGAAACCGTTATCCTGGTTTTTTGAAGATTTCGCAAAACGACTTAAAGCTGGAGAACAAAACGCAAGAGATGCTTGGCATGAAAGCTTGCAGGATGTAAAGAGATTCACCGCCTTTAAACAAGGTGAGATAGAAGTTTTACAGCAGTTCGGTGAGACGCTTGGCCAACATGACCGGGCATCCCAGCAAAAACATATATTGTTAACATTAACTCATTTAGACCGAGAAGAACACGATGCTAGAGAGAAGCAAGTAAAATATGAAAAGATGATCAAAAGCCTAGGATTCTTATTAGGGCTGTTAGTAATCATTTTGCTTATGTAATGGGATGAGGGGAGTATGAATCAAAATGGATGTTGTTGATGTTGGCACGATCTTCCAAATTGCTGGAGTAGGAATAGTCGTTGCTTTTCTTCATACCGTTCTAAAGCAGATGGGTAAGGAAGATTATGCACACTGGGTTACATTAGTTGGTTTTGTCTATATCATTTTCAGAGTAGTTACCATTATGGAGGATTTATTTACAAAAATTAAGACTGTTTTCCTCTTTCAAGGATAGGAGGGGACACCTATTCAAATCCTACAAATCGTCGGTATTGGATTAGTTGCAACGTTTTTAGCCTTAATTGTAAAAGAACAAAAACCAACGTTTGCTTTTATGCTCATCGTGTTTGTTGGATGTAGCATCTTTCTATTTTTAATAGGGCAAATTCAAGAGATTATTAATATGCTAGAGCGTATTGCAGTGAATGCAAATGTAAACCTCATGTATGTTGAAACGATATTAAAAATAATTGGGATTGCCTATATAGCCGAGTTTGGTGCTCAAATCACAAGAGATGCTGGGCAAGGTGCCATTGCTTCTAAGATCGAGCTTGGTGGGAAAATCCTTATTATGGCAATGGCCATTCCTATATTAACCGTCATCATAGAAACGATTCTAGGTCTAATACCATCATAGCTGATAAAGAGGTGAATGGATGAATCTACGTATCTTAGTTGTACTGTTTACTTTTATCATACTTCTATTGTCTCCTTTTAGTGTACAAGCTTCTGCCTCCATTCAAGACAAGGTGATTGATGAACAGCTAGACCGTTTAGGAATCGAAGAAATAAAAGAGTTTTGGGATGCTATTGTAGAAGATTATGGAGGCTACTTACCAGAAAGTCAGAAAGGTAGCTTTATGGATTTTGTAAAAGGTGATAAAAAGTTTTCCATTGATCAATGGCTAAACGGACTCTTAAAATTTTTGTTTCATGAGCTAATTGCAAATGGAAAGTTGCTTGGAACACTTATCATGCTAACGATATTTTGTACAATCCTTCAATCACTTCAAAATGCATTTGAGGAAAGTACAGTTAGTAAAGTAGCCTATGCTTTAATTTACATGGTTTTAATAATTATCGCCTTAAATAGTTTTCGTGTCGCAATCACCTACACAGAAGAAGCCATCCAAACGATGATTAGCTTTATCATTGCTTTAGTACCTTTACTCTTAGCGTTAATTGCCGTATCAGGCGGTGTACTTTCAGCAGCATTTTTCCATCCTATCATTATCTTTCTAATGAACACAAGTGGTTTACTCATCCAATATGTTGTTTTACCCATGCTATTTCTCGCGGCTCTACTTAGTATTGTGAGCACCCTCTCTGATCATTATAAAGTCACCCAATTAGCAGAATTATTACGTAAGACAAGCATTGCTTTACTAGGAATATTCCTAACTATTTTTTTAGGAGTCATTTCGGTTCAGGGAGCTTCAACTGCAGTTGCGGACGGAATTGCCATTCGTACGGCAAAGTTTGTTACAGGTAACTTCATACCAGTTGTTGGTCGAATGTTCACGGATGCCACAGACACAGTGATAGGTGCATCCGCGCTATTAAAAAACACTGTTGGGATCGTTGGAGTCGTCATGCTGCTTCTTATTGTGGCCTTCCCGGCTATAAAAGTTTTGTCTTTAGCCTTTATATTTAAGTTTGCAGCAGCCATTTTACAGCCGCTAGGTGGTGGTCCAGTCATTAAGTGTCTAGATATTATTGGAAAAAGCGTCATATATATTTTTGCGGCTCTAGCACTTGTATCCTTAATGTTTTTTTTAAGCTTAACCATTATCATTGCTGCTGGAAATATAACCTTAATGATGAGGTGAAAGGGCGGGTACCATGGAATTTTTAACAGGATGGATCACAAATATCATCATGTTTATCTTACTAGCCACCATAGTCGATATGCTGCTACCAAATTCGAGCCTTCAGCGTTATGCCAAAATGGTCACTGGACTCTTGCTGATCGTCATCATTTTGACTCCAATTTTAAAAATGTTTCATTACGATTTTGAAGAAATCCTTGCTGCAGCAATACCTAACAAGACAACGGAAGAAAAAAACATAGAAAATTTAATAGAATTTAAGAAAAAAGAAATACAAGCCTCAACACGTGCATATATTCTAGAAGAAACGTCTAACAAAATGAAAGAAGAGGTAGAGGACGAGGTGATGAAACGTTTTAACAAGAAGGTTTCAAACTTGTCCATTGAGGTTGATGAAAACATCGAAGTTTCAGCTGATTCATCCGAGCACTTCTCCGTTATCGTGCAGCTGTCCGAGCAAACTGAAGAAGAAGACGGGGCCATTCCAGTTGTGGCTGAGGTAAATATTGATACGAAAAAACCATCTGAAAAGAAGTCCACCAGCTTTGATGATAAGGAAATCGTATCTTACTTAGCTAAGGAATGGGAACTAAACACTGATCAAATCATTGTTGCATTGGAAGGGGGGAGAGCGAATTAGATGGAGAAAAAAAAGAATGATTTCTTTCATTGGCTTCAGTCATTGATTAAACCATCTAGTGAAAACCAAGGATCAGAAAAAAAGCTAACAAAATTCCATTACGCTATTTTTATATTAATAGTAGGTGTTGTTTTTATGTTAGTGAGTAACACATTTATGAAATCATCTTCATCTGACCAACAAGATCTAGCCGTATTCAAAGACCAAGAAAAGAATGAAGACGAGCCTGCATTCAGTCAAAAAGAAGGCGCAATGTCTGACCAACTCCAAGCGGCTGAGAATTACTACGAAAATCAATTAAAAGAGATTCTCCAAGCGGCTATTGGTGTAGATGAAGTTGAAATAATGGTCAACTTGGATGCAACAGAGTCCAAGGTATATGAAAAAAATAGTACGACTCAAACCCAGATCACTGAAGAAACAGATCCTAAAGGGGGGCAAAGGAAAGTAGAGGACACATCTAAGGATGAACAGCTGGTTATTACTCGTAATGGTGATACAGAGACACCTGTTATCATCAAAACAAAGAAGGCTGAAGTCAGAGGGGTGTTTATCGTTGCATCAGGAGCCGAAAACATTCATGTAAAAGCTTCTATAATAGAGGCAGTCACTAGAGTGCTAGATGTTCCAAGTCACCGTGTCTCAGTATTACCAAAGAAAAAACCTAAGGGGGAATAATAAATGTTATTGAAAAAGCAGACAGTATGGTTGTTAACAATGTTAAGTTTAGTTGTGGTATTATCGGTGTATTATGTGACTTCTCCACCAGAAAATAAGGGTGACGATTTGGCTTTTGTTGAAGACAAAGAAACAACTACTGAAGAAAAAGCAGAAGGTACAAGCGCAGAGGATGGAACTGAATCTACAGGAACTGAAACGCAAGAAGAAGGTACTGATTCAACTTCAACTGAGGGTGAAGTTGTCCTCGAAGATTCAACTGAAGATGCAGAAGGTGGAGCTGTAATCTCTAGCATTTCAAGTGATGAATTATTTGCTGCTATTCGCCTTGAAATGGATGCAAGTCGAAGTGAGCAAGTAGAGAGTTTAACGACTATGATGAACTCTACTGGTGTCTCTGCTGAACAAAAGAGTGATGCTTTTACAACAATAAAAGAGCTTCGAGAAGTATCTTCAAAAGAGAAAGTACTAGAAACATTCATTAAAGCACTATCTTCTAATTACGAAGATGTTTTAGTTCGAGCTGATGGAGAAAAAGTAACTGTCACTGTCAAAGCAGAAAAACTTTCTCCAGCGGAAGCCAACAAAATTATTCAAAAAGTAAGAACAGAATTAGGACAAAAACAAGTAGCTGTTGAATTCTCTAAATAGTAGAGTAGAAGCGGGCTTATGCCCGCTTCTTTTAATCTTTTTAATGGATGTCGGTATTATATAAATCAAGAAGTTGTTTAATCGCTTGATCTGTTGAGTGAATGGATTCTACTAAAGCACTATGTTTCGATGATTGATGCTCTACACTAGCTGAAGATTCATGAAGTGTAGCACTTACTTCTTGTAAAACTGATGCAAAGTCATTGACCGAGCCACCTATTGTTTTTGAAGATGCATGAATGGTACCTGAAAGTTGGTTGAAAGTTTGAATACTTTCATTCATTGCTGATACGGATTGATGGATTTGACGGAAGGCAGCATGGGTTACTTGGACTTCCTCAACATTTCCTTTCATCTGAATCGATGTATCCTCAATTTCTTCTCTCGTTACTTTAGTTTGTAGAGTCACCTCAGCAAGATTAGTAGATATTTGTCTGGCAGATCGACTTGCAAGCACAGCTAGATTTCTAACTTCCTCCGCCACAACGGCAAACCCTTTACCTGCATCTCCCGCACGTGCTGCTTCAATTGAGGCATTTAATGCAAGTAAATTTGTTTGAGTAGCTATATCTTGGATTGTATTCGTAAAGCTTGTTGTTTCGTTTATCTTTGAAGAAAGCTCATTCATTTTTGCCCCAACTGTGAGCATTCGTTCTTGAAAGGAAATCATTCGTTCAAGTAGTTGGGAAACTCTGACTTCACCGTCATCGGAATTTTTACTTGTTTCAGTAGAATGAACCTTTAAATATTCAACTGCCTGCACTAATTGCTCTACCATATCATTTGTTTGATCGAGAGCCTGATGGATATCTTGTATAGAATGCGTCTGAGAATTCATAGTGGAAGCCATTTCATGAAAAGTAGCTGACATATTGAAGGATGCTTCTTTATTTTCTTCGCTTTGAAGCTTAACATGGTGAAAATTATTTGATAGAATTGACGTGTTTTCTTCAAGTACCTGCTTTCTCTTCTCGTTTTCAGCAACCATTGATACAGCTTTTGTTTGAGCCATAACAATATTTTGAGATAATATTTTTGCTAACCGTAGCTGAAAGAATAATAGAATCGACACTAGTGCATATAATAGAAAAATCGTTCCATAATTCTTTGTTTCTAGAGGTAAAGTTTCAGCAAATAAATAGGTGTATATAGTTAATATCATGAAACCTAAGCCAGTCCCCATGAGGAGAATATTACGATTCATGTAAAGGGCTGAAACCGCCACAACATAATAAACTAAAAAGTAGGAAGTAGGTGAGACACTAGTTACCATAATTCCAAACATCACACCGGCTACTAAAAGAAGAGCTATATAAGGAATGACGTTCGTTAACTTCTTTGTATAATGAAAGACCCCAACAACAAGTACGCTTACCCCACCTCCAATAAGAATGGCTAAAATGATGATCAAGTCTTTACCAAGTACAATATCGACAAGAGCTGCTAAGATAACAGACACTAAGGTCGCTTTGACAATCAACCCATTTTTTCTATGTAAATCCTCTTCAAATAGGTGTTTCACAGACTGAGCTTCCAAAATAATTCCCCCATTTCTCTTTTAAAAAATATCTCAATAAAATAAAATTCTTGCTTATTCGTCAAAATACCTTCTTTTCCTCGCATTTTTTTTGAAAAGACCGAATTTTCTTTTTTATAGCGCTTACAAAAAAAATGGACTTTTCGGTAGCAATTTACTATCATTTTCCTATAGAATACTTAGTAAGTACAAACTTTTAGGAGTAGGGTATAATTCCTCACCTTACAAGTTTGCCAAAATGTATGTAGAAAACTTTACAGATAAAAGTTGCTTAACTACGTAAAGGAGAGATTGTTTTGTTGAAAATTCAAGAAATACGTGAATTAATAAAGCTGATTGATCAATCGTCAATCGATGAATTTAGTTTTGAAAATGATGGTTCAAAGATTAAACTTAAAAAACACAATGGCTTTACGACAGTGGTGAATCAGCCTACAGTGATCGAGAAGCATGCGCCAGCAACACCAGTGTTTGAAGCACTCGCACAAACAAATGCTCCTAAAACAACGCCAGTAGCAGAAGTGGCACAAGCAAAGATTGAGGATGCAAATTTACATAAAATTGTTTCACCGATGGTAGGTACTTTTTATGCTTCTCCAAATCCTGAATCAGGTCCATATGTAAAAGTGGGAGACAAAGTGAAGCTAGATGGGGTGGTTTGCATTGTTGAAGCGATGAAGCTTTTCAATGAGATCGAAGCTGAAGTATCTGGAGAAATAGTGGAAATCTTGGTTGAAGACGGTCAATTAGTAGAATATGGACAACCATTATTTCTAGTAAAGCCACTATAAGGAGCGATTAAGATGATAAAGAAACTACTAATCGCAAATAGAGGGGAAATTGCTGTACGAATTATCCGAGCTTGTCGTGAACTCGATATTGAGACCGTGGCTGTTTTCTCGGAGGCAGACCGTGAAGCTCTCCATGTCCAATTAGCAGACGAGGCTTATTGTATTGGGCCTACTTCATCGAAAGAAAGCTATTTGAATATGACCAATATTATTAGTGTAGCAACCTTAACAGGGTGTGATGCCATTCATCCTGGCTATGGTTTTTTAGCTGAAAATGCCGATTTTGCAGAAATATGCAGAGCATGTAACATTATTTTTGTAGGACCTAGTCCAGAAGCTATTACCAAAATGGGCACAAAAGATATCGCTCGTGAGACGATGCGAGAAGCTGGGGTGCCAATTGTACCTGGATCTCGTGGAATTATTAAGGATGATCAAGAAGCAATAGAGCTTGCGCGGGAGATGGGATATCCTGTTATCATCAAGGCAACTGCTGGAGGTGGTGGGAAAGGAATCCGTGTCGCTAAGAACGAGCAAGAGCTGGTAAGTGGTATTAGCATTACACAACAGGAAGCAGCAAAGGCGTTTGGTAATCCTGGTGTATATATGGAGAAGTACATTGAAGATTTTAGACATGTCGAAATCCAAGTGTTAGCGGATCTTCATGGAAATGTGATACATTTAGGTGAACGGGACTGTACAATTCAACGTCGTCTCCAAAAGCTTGTTGAAGAAACTCCTTCGCCTGCTTTAAACGCTGAAATTAGATCTCAAATGGGGGAAGCGGCTGTTAAGGCTGCCCAAGCAGTGAACTATTCTGGTGCGGGAACGATTGAATTTATTTATGACCATCATAAGCAATCCTTCTATTTTATGGAGATGAATACACGGATCCAAGTAGAACACCCTGTAACTGAGATGGTAACTGGCATCGATTTAATAAAGGAAATGATCAAAGTAGCATCAGGTGAGAAGCTTTCTGTTACACAAGAGGAAGTAACCTTTACTGGGTGGGCGATTGAATGCCGTATCAATGCAGAAAACCCCTTGAAAAATTTCATGCCGTCACCAGGTAAAATAGAAATGTATTTAGCACCTGGAGGGTTTGGGGTTCGAGTCGATTCAGCTGCTTATCCAGGATATACAATACCACCTTATTACGATTCTATGATTGCTAAACTCATCACCTATGGTGCAACGAGAGCAGAAGCCATTGCTCGAATGAAGCGTGCATTAGGTGAATTTGTAATTGAAGGAATCCACACGACCATTCCGTTCCATTTGCAGCTTATGGATCATGAAAAATTTATTGAAGGTGACTTCAATACGAAATTTCTTGAATTGTACGAGGTTATGAAGTAGTAAACTAAATATAGGAGGTGTCATCATGGGAGATAACAAAGTGTTAGAAATGAATCAAGGTCATACAAGCCTTGGAAAAGTTGAGATTGCTCCTGAAGTCATTGAAGTTATTGCAAGCATCGCTTCTTCTGAAGTAGAAGGTGTTGCGTCAATGAGAGGCAATTTTGCCTCAGGCGTCGTTGAGAAGCTTGGTAAAAAAAATCATGGTAAAGGCGTTAAAGTAGAGCTAACCAATGATGGTATTATTGTGGATGTTTATGTCGTAATGATCTTTGGTGTGTCTATTCCAAAGGTTGCACAAAACATTCAAGATAATATTCGTCAAACCTTACTGACAATGACTGCTCTTGAAATTGATGAAGTAAACATACACGTCGTAGGTGTTCAATTCGACAACCAAAAACACGAAGTCGAAATCGAACAAGAATTTTAAGTGATATTTGTTTTTGCAATAGTTAATTATTAGGGGTTTTGATCTTCGTGCCGAGGCAGCCCTTCCTCGAATAGACTATTTTAGGGAGTAAATGTTGATTGGAACGGATATGCGAGACTCCTGCGGGATTAGCGGGATAGGTGAGACCCCGCAAGGCGCAAGCCGAGGAGGCTCACCGCCCGCCACTGGGAATGGTGCAGCCTGGAGTGGAATTCAACAGGTAGATTTACCACATACTTTTTTAAAACTGGACTTATTCTGCACCCTCCAAAAACCAAAGGTACTCCTTTTGGTTTTTTTATTTTGCAAACAATGTTGTATAATTTGAGAGGAATATCTGGACGTCAACTGTTAAAAGTAAGGAAATTGTGCGATAAAGCCAAACTTATGATATGATTTCTTAAGGTTAATTTTAAAGGAGTAATGAACATGAATCGTAGAGAAGCAAGAGAAAAAGCGCTTCAAGCCCTTTTTCAATTAGATATAAACGAACAAAACCCACAGGATGCGATTATCCATGTGCTGAATGAAGATGCAGAAAAGACAGATCAATTTTTGGAACAATTAGTCTATGGGGCAATTGAACATAAAGAAGAAGTTGATCAGATTATCAAAAATAACTTAGAAAATTGGACAATCGACCGCATTGGAAAAATCGATCGTGCTATACTGCGCGTAGCTGTTTATGAAATGGTACATGAAAGAACTATCCCAACTAATGTGAGCATTAACGAGGCAATTGAGCTTGCTAAAATATACGGAGATGACGATTCTAGTAAATTCATTAACAGCGTCCTTTCCAAAGTAAAAGATCAACTAGCATTGGAGTAGAGGTTAAAAAAGCATTTCGGAATCAAATAGTTTTTTTGAAAAAAAGGGGGGAAGTACCCTTTTTTTCTCTTTAAGAACATTTGCTAAGCCTGTGCTGAACAATTCGCTTGCGCTTTTCTTATAGGGGGAGGAACATGTCAAATATAAGGTATCTAACCGTTACCGCGTTAACTAAATACATAAAAAAGAAATTTGATGTGGATCCTCATATGCAAAAAGTATTAGTAAAAGGGGAAATTTCAAACTTTAAGCAGCATAGTAGAGGTCATATGTACTTCACAATTAAGGATGAGAACTCACGCATTCAGGCGGTTATGTTTTCTATGAATAACCGTGCAATGAAATTTCAGCCTGAAAACGGAATGAATGTCCTAGTAAGCGGTGAAATTTCAGTTTATGAACCGAATGGGAACTACCAATTATATGTTACCGAAATGCAGCCAGACGGTATCGGAAGTTTATTTTTAGCCTATGAAGAGCTGAAAAGACGTTTAGAAGCTGAAGGGTTATTTTTACCTATTCATAAAAAACCGATCCCTAAATTCCCTCAACGTATTGGAGTAATCACCTCTCCAACAGGGGCGGCTGTTCGAGATATAATCATAACCATCAAGAGAAGATATCCAATTGGACAAATACTTATTATTCCCTCACTCGTGCAAGGGGAACAGGCTGCACCTTCCATTGTAAAATCGATAAAAATGGCCAATCAAATAGGGGATTTAGATGTGTTAATTGTCGGTAGAGGGGGTGGATCCATTGAAGAACTGTGGGCATTTAATGAAGAAGTGGTGGCTCGGGCTATCTTTGAATCGACCATCCCAATTATTTCGGCAGTAGGACATGAGACAGACTTCACTATCGCTGACTTTGTAGCCGATTTAAGGGCACCAACTCCAACAGGAGCAGCAGAATTAGCCGTACCTCATATTGAGGAATTACTCGAAAGAGTCAAGCAAAGGCGTACTAGACTTATACGTGCGATAAAAGAGAACGTAGTGACAGAAAAGAACCGTCTAAGTCATTTGCAAAAATCTTATGCGTTTCGCTATCCAAAACAGCTGTATTCCCAAAAAGAACAACAGCTTGATCGATTACTAGATGCTCTTCAAAAAGGAGCAAGACACATAATAGAAAAGAAGAATTATGAATTAGACAAACTAAGTACTACACTCGGGAAATTCCACCCTGCTTCCCAAGTTGCCGTGCAACATGATCGGTACGTGAGGTTAAATAAACAGATGACGAAAGCAATGTCATTACTACTCGAAAAAAATAATCAAAAATTTTCAAACATTATTTCAAACCTTGAAGCATTAAGCCCTTTACGAATCATGGATCGAGGGTATAGCATTGTATATACAAGTGATAAGCAGTCAATTGTTAAGTCAACAAAACAAGTGAGCCAAGGAAGTACCATTAAGGTAAGACTTAAGGATGGATTACTAAATTGTGAGATAAAAGGGGTAGAGGAGGAAATTCAGAATGAGTGAAGAGCAAGTAGTAACTTTTGAAGAGGCAATGGAGAAGCTTGAAGAAATTGTTGACAAGCTAGAAGAAGGGGATGTACCTCTAGAAAAAGCGATCGCCTATTTTCAGGATGGTATGACCCTATCAAAGCTTTGTCATGATAAATTGAAAACGATAGAAGGTAAGATGGATCAGCTGTTGGCAGAAAACGGTGAGTTGCAGCCCTTCCAGATGGGGGAGGATGAGTGATAAGTGGCGGGTATTAATTTTCAAACATTCTCCAAAACAAGTAAACAACAGATTGAAGAGTCGCTCACGGAATTAATAAAAACCTTATCCGCGCCATTGAATTTAGTGAAATCCATGGATTACTCCTTACAAGCTGGGGGGAAAAGACTCCGTCCACTTCTTTTATTCTCAACTTTGCATGGATTTAATAAAGATCCAAAAATAGGATTACAAGTAGCAGCTGCGCTTGAAATGCTTCATACATACTCACTTATTCATGATGATCTACCAAGTATGGATAATGATGACCTTAGAAGAGGGAAACCAACGAATCATAAGGTATTTGGAGAAGCTCTCGCTATATTAGCAGGTGATGCATTACTAACTTTTAGTTTTCAACTTTTAGCTGAAATCAATCATCCGGAAATCAGCAATGAAATGAAAATTAATCTTATACAACAGCTTGCTGCCTCTGCTGGACCTGAAGGAATGGTCGGTGGCCAAGTTGCAGATATGGAGGGGGAGGAAAAATCACTCTCTCTAACCGAGTTGCAATATATTCATGAAAGAAAAACGGGTAAACTCCTTCAATATTCTATTATTGCAGGTGCCATACTCTCAAATGCATCTGAGAAACAAATTGAGCACTTAAAAGGATTTTCCTATCATATAGGATTAGCCTTTCAAATTAGAGATGACATTTTAGATGTCGAAGGAACAGTGGAGGATATAGGCAAACCCATTGGATCCGATCAAAACAACCAAAAAAGCACGTATCCATCTGTTCTTACAATGGACGGAGCAAAGAAAGAATTACAGGAGCATATAACACTTGCCAAGCAGTCTCTTTATGAAGCAAATATCAATCATCATTATTTAGAGCAGGTTTGTGATTTAATTGCTGCTAGAAATAAATAGTATTTT
Source organism: Bacillus sp. DJP31 (assembly GCF_049310945.1). NCBI lineage: Bacteria > Bacillati > Bacillota > Bacilli > Caryophanales > Bacillaceae > Bacillus > Bacillus sp. DJP31. Next base: position 14,232 of record NZ_JBMERO010000003.1, read on the forward strand.
TTCCAATAAATACACCCATAGCATGTTTTTTTTTGATAAGATAGGTGAAGGATTAAACTATATAATAGGTAGATTCTCTAGAGAATAGCAAAAATTGAAACGAAAGTGAGTGATTCTTTTGGATCTCACAACGATAAAAGACCCAGCATTTTTAAAGAAATTATCCATAAATGAATTAGAGCAATTAAGTGCCGAAATACGTCATTTTTTAATTAGTGTTACCTCTAGAACAGGTGGGCACATTGGTCCTAACCTAGGAGTTGTTGAGCTAACCGTTGCTCTACATAAAGTGTTTAACAGCCCATATGATAAGTTCTTATGGGATGTTGGCCATCAATCATATGTCCATAAAATCTTAACGGGTCGCACTTCACAATTCGAAACATTAAAGAAATATAAAGGCTTATCTGGATTCCCTAAGCGTAACGAGAGTGAACACGATGTTTGGGAAACAGGTCATAGCTCTACTTCCTTGTCTGCCGCGATGGGTATGGTTATTGCAAGAGACTTGAAAAAGACGAATGAATATATTATTCCCATTATTGGTGATGGCGCAATTACTGGCGGAATGGCACTTGAAGCATTAAATCATATTGGACATGAACAGAAAGATATGATTGTGATTTTGAATGATAATGAAATGTCAATTGCCCCAAATGTAGGTGCACTTCATAATATTTTAGGAAAGCTTCGTACAGCTGGGAAATATAATTGGGTGAAAGACGAGCTAGAATATATTCTAAGAAAAATTCCTGCCGTTGGAGGGAAATTAGCCGATGCTGCAGAACGCATAAAGGATAGCTTGAAATACCTGTTAGTATCAGGTGTTTTCTTTGAGGAGCTTGGGTTTACCTACCTTGGCCCAGTGGATGGTCATAATTACGATGATTTAATCGAGAACCTCCAATATGCAAAAAAGACAAAAGGACCTGTAATCGTTCATGTGATTACAAAGAAAGGGAAAGGCTATAACCCAGCAGAATCAGATCGAATTGGTACATGGCATGGACCTGGCCCATATAAAATTGATTCTGGTGATTTCATTAAGCCGGAAAGCTCCCCGCCTGCTTGGAGTAAGGTAATAAGTGAAACGGTTCGCAAGATGGCTCGCACGGACTCAAGGATTGTGGCAATTACCCCAGCAATGACAGTAGGTTCAAAGCTTGAAGGATTTGGTGAAGAATTTCCTGACCGTCTTTTTGATGTAGGTATTGCGGAGCAACATGCCGTCACAATGGCTGCGGGTCTAGCTACACAGGGGATGAAACCATATTTAGCCATATACTCAACATTCCTACAACGTGGTTACGATCAAGTTGTCCATGATGTCTGTAGACAGAACCTAAATGTTTTCTTTGGAATAGACAGATCAGGTTTAGTAGGAGCAGATGGTGAAACACACCAAGGTGTATTTGATATTGCTTTCATGCGTCATATCCCAAACCTTGTCATCATGATGCCAAAGGATGAAAACGAAGGTCAACATATGGTGAATACAGCCATTCAATATGACGGTGGACCTATAGCCCTACGCTATCCAAGAGGTAATGGATCAGGTGTACTAATGGACTCGGAATTGAAGTCCATTCCAATTGGTACTTGGGAAGTTTTACAGGAAGGAACCGACTTTGCCATCTTAACCTTTGGCACAACCATTCCTATGGCCCTAAATGCAGCAAATCGACTTTCATCTGAAGGAATTACTGTCAAAGTAGTCAATGCTAGGTTTATTAAGCCATTAGATAATAAAATGCTACGTGAACTGTTAGACTTAGAAATGCCAATTTTAACAATTGAGGAAGCTGTTTTACAGGGAGGCTTCGGAAGTGCTGTATTAGAATTTGCACATGACCATGGCTATCACCATGCAAGAATTGACCGAATGGGAATTCCTGATCAATTTATTGAACATGGAAATGTTGATGAATTACTAGATGAAATTGGATTAACTGAAGATGCAGCTGTCTCGAAAATTCAATCTATACACAATAATATTAAACAAAAAAGGGCGTAACCATGAGTAAAAAAGAACGGATTGACGTTTTACTAGTTGAGCGTGGACTCATTGAGACTAGAGAAAAAGCTAAAAGAGCCATTATGGCGGGATTAGTTTATACAAATGAAATGAGATTGGACAAGCCTGGGGAGAAAGTAGACTCGGAAATTCCACTTATCATAAAAGGTAAGCAGATGCCATTTGTCAGTAGAGGTGGCTTAAAGCTTGAAAAAGCACTTAAGGATTTTGACGTCACAGTTGATCAGAAAATTATGATTGATATAGGCTCTTCAACAGGTGGATTTACCGACTGTGCTCTTCAAAATGGTGCAAGACTTTCCTATGCAGTTGATGTCGGTTACAACCAACTTGCGTGGAAATTACGTCAAGACGAACGAGTGGTAGTGATGGAGCGAACCAATTTCCGCCACTCAAAGCCAGAAGACTTTGGGGAAGGTTTGCCTGAATTTGCAACCATCGATGTTTCTTTTATCTCGTTGCGAATTATATTACCTGTACTTAAAACCATATTGGTTCCTTCCAGTGATATTATTGCTTTAGTAAAACCACAATTTGAAGCAGGGAGGGATCAAGTTGGCAAAAAGGGTATTATTCGTGATCCTGCCGTCCATCTAACTGTTTTAGAAAATATTGTAGAGTTCAGCTTAAAGCAAGGTTTTACGGTTAAACACTTAACTTTTTCACCGATTACAGGCGGAGATGGCAATATTGAATTCCTTATTCATTTGTTTTGGTCGGGTTTCGAAGTCGGAGCGAATAACAGTATCCGTTCACTCGAAGAAATAGTCCAAGCTGCACACACGGAGTTAAAGAAGAAAAAGGTAATTGAAGAATAGTAGCTAAAATATTTATGTAATAAGTAAAATCCCGCCAAAGAAAATGGCGGGATTTTTCGATAGATATACTTTTTCAAATAACTATCATAGAAATGATTGTACAAGCACACCCTCATCATATAACATAAGGCATAGAGAGAGTTCGTTTTTTTTGGGGGGAAGTGTCGACTGTGAACAAAGGACAACGACATATCAAAATTCGTGAAATGATTACATCAAATGAAATTGAAACACAGGATGACCTTGTTGACTTACTGAAAAATGCAGGTTTTAATGTAACTCAAGCTACTGTTTCACGAGATATTAAGGAACTTCACTTGGTTAAAGTACCTTTAATGAATGGACGTTATAAATATAGTCTTCCTGCAGACCAGCGATTTAATCCATTACAGAAGTTAAAGCGTTCATTAATGGATGCATTCGTTAAAATTGATTCAGCTGGTCATATGCTCGTGATGAAAACATTACCAGGAAATGCAAATGCAATAGGTGCCTTAATTGACAATTTGGACTGGGATGAAATTTTAGGTACTATTTGTGGTGACGATACATGTCTGATTATTTGTAAAACTCCAGAACAGACTGATCTAATTACAAAGAGGTTTTTAGATATGTTATAGAAATCATAGATACGTTATAGAAAGAATAAATTGTACTAGGGGTGGATATTTTTTGCTTGCCGAATTATCAATCCGCAACTTTGCCATTATTGAAGAGCTCACAATAACATTTCAAAAAGGATTAACTGTATTATCAGGTGAAACTGGTGCAGGTAAATCCATTATTATTGATGCAATTAGCTTATTAGTTGGTGGAAGAGGTTCAGCAGAATTTGTACGATTCGGAATGGAAAAAGCCGAGATCGAAGGATTGTTCCTTTTAGATCATGAACAACATTCATGCTTTATTAAAATGAAAGACCTCGGGATTGAAGTAACCGAAGGAACTATTGTATTACGACGAGACATTTTAAAAAGCGGGAAAAGTGTTTGCCGTTTGAATGGAAAGCTTGTAACATTAGGCATACTTCGTGAAATAGGACAAACAATATTGGATATACATGGCCAACATGAACATCAAGAGCTAATGGATCACGAACATCATATCAACATGCTTGACCAATATTGTGAAGAGAGCTTAGCTCCTGCTTTGGAGGAATACCAAACCCTATTTAAAAAGTACCAAAGTCATATGGCTCAACTTAAAAATTTAACGGAAAATGAACAACAACTAGCTCATCGCTTGGATTTATTACAGTTTCAATTTAAAGAGATCTCTTCATCAGAGCTTGAGCCAGGTGAGGATGAACGTTTAAATGATGAAAAGCTGAAGATTTCAAATTTTCAAAAGATCTATCAATCGATGAACACAGCCTATCATGCTCTTCACGGCGATCAAAGAGGATTAGATTGGATTGGTCTTGCCATGAGTCACCTTGAGTCCATATCTTCAATTGATGAGGAATATAAAAAGCTATTTGAAACCATCAAGAATAGCTTTTACCAGCTGGAAGATGTGTCATATACACTAAGAGATCAGCTGGATGGTTTAGAGCATGATCCGAATCGACTTAATGGAATAGAAAGCCGTTTGAGTGAGATTAACCAGCTAAAACGGAAATATGGTCAATCAGTCGAGGAGATTCTTTATTATGCAGCTAAGATTGAAGACGAAATTGACGAGATTACAAACCGTGATACACACATTCATAAAGTAAGAAAGAGTATTCAACATGTATCAGAGGATCTTTTAATAGAGGCTCAAAACATGTCTGAAATCAGGAAAAAGTGGGCACTACAGCTTGAGACAGCCATTCTAAGAGAACTCAAAGAACTTTACATGGAGAAGGCTGACTTTAAGATCGAATTCTCGCATCGGGTAGGAAGTGAGAGCGACCCCGACATCCATGGGAAGAAGATGAAGTTTAATCAAAATGGTTATGATCAAGTGGAATTTTATATTTCTCCTAATCCTGGTGAACCATTAAAGCCATTAACTAAAATTGCGTCTGGCGGGGAAATGTCAAGAATTATGCTTGCTTTGAAGTCTATTTTCTCTAAACATCAAGGTGTGACATCTATCATTTTTGATGAGGTTGATACGGGGGTTAGTGGAAGAGTGGCACAAGCTATTGCAGAAAAAATTCACCGCGTTTCCGTTGATTCACAGGTTCTATGTATTTCTCATTTACCTCAGGTAGCAGCAATGGCAGATCACCACCTGTTTATACAAAAAGAAACGTTAAATGAACGAACTAAAACAATCGTAAAAAAATTATCAAATGATGAAAAGGTAAAAGAGATTGCCCGAATGATCTCTGGTGTAGAAATTACAGATCTTACCAAAGAGCATGCAAAAGAGCTCTTAAACCTTGCTACCCAACTAAAACAAGTCACTACTTGAAAAGCTATCCAAAATGGGTAGCTTTTTTTTTGTGCAATTTAGGTTATAAATGAAGTGCTGTAAGGCAAAATTAAAGATGTAGCCAATCAAGTGGTGTGGTGTGGGTAAGAGCGAGGAGAGAAAACATGACAGAAGACAAAATCAGAAAAATAATTGGCACAATTCTCCTTGTATTATTAGTTTCAATTGGATTTTCAAAATCACTTCAAAGATATGTCGAAATGCCGAAAGATGTTGTGTTGTTTGAGCATCAAAAAGAACATATAGCTATTCCTGTTAGTGCATCTGTAACGAGCTTTGCAAATGAATTGTATCATACGGAGCAAGGGAATGAAGATACGCTTTCAATTGAAGGGTTAGAGAGTGGACAAGGAGATATGATTGTTGAAATGGCTGGGTTTCCAATCAAAAAGGTGGATGTTAGAGTCCTTTCTGATTTTAAAGTGATTCCTGGTGGACAATCAATTGGTGTGAAACTGAATTCCCAAGGTGTTCTAGTAGTAGGTCACCATGAGATTGAAACGGAAAACGGTAAGCAGTCCCCTGGAGTTATTGCTGGTGTCCAAATAGGTGATATTATCAAGAAGATAAACAACTCACCTATAGAAAAAATGAGTGATGTTACTCCCTTTGTCCAAGGTGCTGGAAAAACAGGTGAACCTTTAAATTTAGTCATTGTTCGTAGCGAAAAAGAAATACAAACTAAACTCATTCCTCTAAAAGATAAGAATGAGCATTCCTATCGAATAGGGTTATACATCCGAGATTCAGCAGCAGGAATTGGGACCATGACTTTCTTTCATCCTGATTCAAAGAAATATGGTGCATTAGGTCATGTTATTTCAGACATGGATACAAAAATGCCGATTATTGTGGATGATGGGCAAATTATTCGGTCGACCGTCACATCTATACAAAAGGGTGCAAATGGAAGTCCTGGAGAAAAACACGCAAGATTTTCATCAGAAAAAGAAGTAATTGGAGATATTTCCAGAAATAGTCCATTTGGTATATTTGGAAAATTAACTAAGGGTATGCAGAATGGAATTATGGATAAAGGCATTCCAGTTTCTTTATCCAATCAAGTAAAAGAGGGTCCAGCCCAAATTTTAACAGTTGTTGATAATGATGAAGTTCAATTATTTGATATAGAAATTGTGAGCACCGTACCACAAAAGTTCCCAGCTACAAAAGGAATGGTAATAAAAGTTACAGACCCAGAGTTATTAGAGAAAACGGGTGGAATCGTACAAGGAATGAGTGGAAGTCCGATTATTCAAGAAGGAAAGCTAATCGGAGCAGTAACACATGTCTTCGTTAATGATCCTACCTCAGGCTATGGTGTCCATATTGAATGGATGTTAAATGAGGCAGGTTTAGATATATATGAACAGCGTGCAAAGGAAGAGCGAAAAGCGAGCTAAGACTGCTCGTTTCGCTCTTTTTTTTTTAGGAAATATAGTACAATTTAGCGGCTCTAAAGAATTTTCGACATTCAAAAAGAGAAAATGACATAATTCGTCGAAAACAGAAGGAAAATGGAGATTTTGATAGATATTAAAGGTTTTTTAAGATTTTTTTAATAAATTAGAGGAAATTTGATTGCATTGTCGAATTCTTCATTTAGAATAGAAATATAAAGTATTATTCTGTTAATAGTGCCCCTTGTACAAATCGGCCATTACTTTCACTTTTTACATAAGTGAGATGACATAAATACGATTTATAGGGTTTGATGGATGTATCAGCGATCAGTTTACTTATATCTACAAAATTTATAAGAACTGAAAAAGGTGCCTAGGAGGAAATATAGTGAAGAAAATTAAAGTTATGTTAGTCGATGACAACCGCGAGTTAATTGGGTTATTAGAGGATTATGTTTCTGCACAAGAAGATATGGAAGTGATCGGGGTTGCTTACAACGGCCAAGAGTGCTTAAACATATTAGAAAATAGAGATCCTGATGTATTAGTGCTTGATATTATTATGCCTCATGTTGATGGTTTAGCCGTTTTAGAAAAGATGCGTGAAATAAAGAAAGATAAACAACCTAACGTGATCATGTTAACAGCATTCGGTCAAGAAGATGTGACGAAGACTGCGGTAGATTTAGGTGCATCCTACTTTATTTTAAAACCATTTGATATGGAAAATCTAACAAGTCATATTCGTCAAGTTAGTGGAAATGGAATATCTCCAATTAAAAGACCTTCAACAAATACATACAGACATCATGATAATACTCCAAAACCTAGAAACTTAGATGCAAACATTACAAGCATTATCCATGAAATTGGTGTTCCAGCTCATATTAAAGGATACATGTATCTTCGTGAAGCCATCTCTATGGTCTACAACGATATTGAACTATTGGGATCCATTACAAAGGTGTTGTATCCTGACATTGCCAAAAAATTCAACACAACAGCAAGCCGTGTAGAGCGTGCAATTCGTCATGCCATTGAAGTAGCATGGAGCCGTGGAAACATCGACAGCATCTCGTCATTATTTGGTTATACAGTTTCAATGTCAAAAGCAAAACCAACTAATTCAGAATTCATTGCAATGGTAGCTGATAAGCTTCGTCTAGAGCATAAGGCTTCTTGAGAGGGTTAGGAGTTAAGGGGGATTTTACTACTTTTTAATAACTAGCTAAGGACTTGTAAAAACCCAATAAACTAATTAGTTTATTGGGTTTTTAGCATGTACATACTTGAATATCAATTCTCTTCTTTTTGTAATTCCATCATTTTTTTAATCAATATATGCTGTGGCATATGCATTATCTGTTCTAATGGTACACCTAGTTTTTCAGAAAGCATAATAGCTGTTTCGGCTGAAATTTGTAGTGGTTTCACGGTTACATCCCCTCCTACTAGAAAGAATAAAGCAAGAAGAGGAGTTTCTCAAGTAAAAGTGAGTGTAATAACAGAATTTGTAGAAAGGATGTGAAACAAATGACAAAAATTTTCGGTCACAGAGGTGCTGCCGGAACTCATCCAGAGAATACCATGATTTCTTTTCAAGAAGCAGAGAGAGTAGGGGCAGAAGGTATTGAGCTTGACGTTCAACTTTCAATGAATGACGAAGTGGTGGTCATACATGATGAAACATTAGATCGAACGACGACTGGAACCGGTTGGGTCAAGGACCATAGCTTAAAGCAGATTCGTTCTTATGATGCTAGTTACAAATTCCCTAATTATGGAGTATGTAAGGTTCCTTCTTTAGAGGAAGTTTTCAGCTGGTCACAGACAAACAATCTCATCATTAATGTTGAATTAAAGAATTCATCTGTTCCATATATTGGTCTAGAAGATAAGGTCATCGAACTCATCCGTCGATACCATTTCGAGAATCGTGTTGTCATTTCTTCCTTCAATCACTACAGTTTAGTCAAGTGTTTTGAGATTGCTCCTGAAATCGAGTTGGGAGTTTTATATAGTGAACGATTGTTTGAACCATGGGCTTATGCGAAAAAAATAGGGGCGACATCTATTCATCCAAATTTTCGATCGACCTCAAACTCAATCATAACGAGCTCTCAGCAAAACGGTATTGCGGTAAGACCCTATACGGTCAACAAGCAAAGAGAAATGGAAAGATTGCTGACGATTAATTGCTCCGCTTTTATAACAGATTATCCAGAAAAGGCACTAGCTTTAAGAGATAAATGTAGTTTGCAATTATAAGAATTAGTTCAAGGAAAATTAAGGATATAGAAAAAAGACCTATGGCCAATAGGTCTTTTTTTTCAACTAGTCTACGACCAAAGCGATCGCCATTTCTATTTTAGAAACATTGGAATGAACGAATTCTTCTTAGGTCTGTTCCGTAATAAAGCCAGCCAAACCTTCTCCAACGGAATCCAGCGATTGACTGTCCTCCTCGAGAAAAATGGAGGTGGTGTCGTTGGAAAACCACCTGGAAGACCAGGAAAGCCAGGTAACTGTCTTACGGGAAAGCCAGGATGATTATAGTTGCTTTGGTCATACTGAAAATCGAATTGCGATTGGTGAAAATCATCATAATCAAGTTCATCATAATAATTTGGAGAAAAATAATTATAATTCAAGTGTAAAACCCCTTTCTAGGTGAATTCATTCTGAAATATGTAAAAGACCTAGAAGGGTGTGCATTCATTTAATGGTGTTTTTAACATGTAGGGGAGTTGCTCTACTTTTTTTCAATCAATCGCTTTTGAATTTTATTTCTTTTTTTATCTCGACGAAAAATAAAACTACCGATTAAATACATTCCTCCAAAAAAGAAAGTCAATCCTATTAAAAATTGCATCCATAAAAAAGGAATGGGAGGCTGTAAAATGGCAAAGGTCATATCTCTGATAAGCTTGATTCCCAAAACAGCCAAAATAACGGGAATTAGAACGATGATTAGGGCGATGAAACGTTGCATAGTTAAAAATCCTTTCTATCATTATCTTTATCCATTATAGACCATCCTTTGACTAAAATGGAATTGTCAAATGGCCAACTTCAGTGTAAAATAGAGTTTGTGCAATAAATTGCAAGCAGGAGTGTCTAACTATGCAAAAAGTGTTGATTGTGGGTGCTGGAAAAGGTGGAACGACCATCTTAAAACTTCTGAGAGAAACTGAATTGATTCAAGTGCTAGCGATTGTTGATAGTAATCACTCTGCTCCTGGGATTACGTATGCAAAGTCTATTGGAATTCCAACAGGACATGACTGGCAAGGTTTTCTCACAAATGAATTAGATATTGTCATTGACACTACAGGTGACAATACTGTATTTAAAGAAATCCGTGAGAAGAAGAATAGTCACACCGTTCTAATTCCTGGTGCTGTTGCACATTCCCTATCCAAATTGATGGATGAGAAAGAGTCGTTAATTGTTGAGTTGATGAACCAATCTTATAAGCATGACTTAATTTTTAATTCCACACATGATGGTATGGTAGTTATTGATATTGATGAACATATTATCCTATTCAATCGAAGTGCTGAAAAGATGACGGGCAAAAAGAGCGAAGATGTATTGGGAGAAGCAGTAAGTAAGGTCATTCCTAACACACAATTGCCTAGAGTGCTACATAACCGAGAAGTCGAAAAGAATAAAGAGCTAATCCTTGATAATGGAAAGAAAATAATAACGACGCGAATTCCGATTGTTACAGAGACTGGAAAGCTACTTGGTGCGTTTGCGGTCTTTAAGGATATTACTGAAGTAGTAGATCTTGCTGAAGAATTAACAGACTTACGAGAAATACAAATCATGCTTGAAGCCATCATTTTGTCATCAGAAGAGGCCATTTCAGTTGTGGATGAGGATGGTAAAGGAATCTTAATTAACCCTGCCTATACTAGGCTAACTGGTTTAACGAAGCTTGATGTTGTAGGAAAGCCTGCAACGGCCGATATTTCTGAAGGTGAGAGTATGCATATGCAGGTTCTTCAAACAAGAAGACCTGTTAGAGGGGTTCGAATGAAGGTTGGCCCTCATCACCGTGATGTTATTGTGAACGTCGCACCTATTATTGTGGATGGAAGAATAAAAGGCAGTGTTGGAGTCATTCATGATGTATCCGAAATTCAATCCTTAACAAATGAATTGAAGCGAGCCAGACAAATCATTCGCACACTAGAAGCTAAATATTCCTTTGATGATATTATTGGGGATTCTGAAGAGATGAATTTTGCGATTGAGCAAGCAAAACTAGGTGCCAAGACACCTGCGACGGTCATGTTACGTGGTGAATCAGGTACTGGTAAAGAATTATTTGCCCACGCCATTCATAATGGAAGTGACCGTAAGTACAATAAGTTTATCCGAGTGAATTGTGCAGCGATAACTGAGTCGTTATTAGAGAGTGAACTATTTGGGTATGAAGAAGGAGCTTTCTCTGGAGCGAAACGCGGTGGAAAAAGAGGCTTTTTTGAGGAATCACATAATGGTAGTATTTTCCTTGATGAAATTGGTGAGCTTTCGGCCAATATGCAAGCAAAGCTATTACGTGTCCTACAGGAACATGAAATTGTGAGGGTAGGAGGGACGAAGCCTATTCCAATTAATGTGCGTGTTATTGCAGCAACAAACGCGAATTTAGAAAAAGGGATTGCGAATGGAACATTCCGAGAAGATCTATATTATCGATTAAATCGTCTACCCATTCATATACCACCGTTACGACAACGAAAACAAGACATCCCGGAATTATGCTATCATCTACTTCAAAAAATTAATCGGGATTATGGACGAATGATAGAGGAAATATCAAGTTCGGCATTAACTTATCTAGCTTCCTATGATTGGCCCGGTAATGTAAGAGAGCTGGAAAATATTTTAGGAAGAGCTGTCATTTATATGAAATATACGGAAAATAAAATTGACTTAACTCATATTTCTAAATTAGAAAAGGAAGGGCAAACTAAGTCTGACTCAGTAATGGGTATTATAAAGTTAAAGCCTTTGTCCGAAGTGGTTGAAGAATATGAAGCAAAAGTGCTAAATGAAGTGCTGAAACAAAATAAAGGAAACAAAACTATTACAGCACAACAATTATGTATTTCGTTACGTAGTTTATATTATAAACTTGAGAAATATGGAATTATGCAGAAATAGGCATGCAAATATTTGCACAGTTTGCAGATATCTGCAAACGAAGACCGATAAATAAAGCGTTTTCATAAAATAAAAGTTGGCATGATTCTTGCATAAATATATAGGTGTGTGAATTTTACTAAAAGGGGGTTGAAGTCAGCCATGAAGCTAGAAACACTCTTAGAAACTGCAACCCAATATCCTGGTAAAGTTGTTGCTGTTGCAGCTGCTGAGGATGAAGAAGTAATAGAAGCAGTAGCCCTTGCAATAGAAAGGAAAATAGCTTCTTTTCACCTTTATGGGAATGAGGTAGAGATTCGAAGATTACTTTCAAAAAGAGGTATTGAGAAGCAAAGTCCTATAAAGGTTTTTCATGCTAATACAAAGGAACGGGCAGCCGAGCTAGCTGTTAAGGCGGTAAGCACAAGAGATGCAGACGTCCTCATGAAAGGAAACCTTTCCACCTCAACTATTTTAAAAGCGGTTTTAAATAAGGAATATGGTCTTCGAACCGGTCGCATTTTGTCTCATGTCGCAGTTTTTGAGATACCAGGGTTCGAACGGTACACAATTGTTACGGATGCTGCTATGAATATTGCACCAGAATTGAAAGAGAAGGCACAAATTGTTCAAAATGCAGTGGATGTTGCGAGGTCAATTGGTATTGACATGCCAAAGGTAGCAGCAATCACAGCTATTGAAATCATTAACCCAGATATGAAAGCAACTCTTGATGCCGCGGCACTCACACAAATGCAAGCTCGTGGTCAAATTACAAACTGCATCGTTGATGGGCCTTTAGCGTTAGATAATGCCGTTTCATTTGAAGCAGCAGAGCATAAAGGAATTACAAGTGTTGTAGCAGGACAAGCTGATATTCTTTTAGTACCTACTATTGAAGTTGGAAATGTATTATATAAATCTCTTATTTATTTTGCGAAAGCTAAAGTTGGTGCCATTATTGCTGGTGCTAAAGCTCCAATTGTGTTGACATCAAGAGCTGACACAGCAGAGAGTAAATTATACTCTCTTGCACTTGCAGTCTGCTCTGTTTGTAATAAATAACTTGGAATGGAAAATGGGGAGGAATTATAGATGGAACTTTTTAAATATATGGAAACGTATGATTACGAGCAATTAGTATTATGTCAGGATAAGGAATCAGGATTAAAGGCAATTATTTGTATACATGATACAACACTAGGTCCGGCTTTAGGTGGAACACGTATGTGGACATACGAGTCAGAAGAAGCAGCCATAGAGGATGCCCTTCGCTTAGCGAAAGGTATGACCTATAAAAATGCAGCTGCTGGTTTGAATCTTGGTGGCGGGAAAACGGTTATCATCGGTGACCCACGCAAGGACAAGAATGAAGCTATGTTCCGTGCATTTGGTCGTTTTATCCAAGGTTTAAACGGTCGTTATATTACGGCTGAAGATGTAGGAACAACTGTAGCAGATATGGACTTAATTCATGAGGAAACCGATTATGTAACAGGAATTTCTCCTGCTTTTGGTTCATCAGGTAATCCGTCTCCTGTTACAGCTTATGGAGTTTATCGTGGAATGAAAGCTGCAGCAAAGGAAGCATTTGGCACGGATTCACTTGAGGGTAAAGTGATTGCTGTTCAAGGGGTAGGAAATGTAGCCTACAACTTATGTCGTCACCTTCATGAAGAGGGTGCTCAGCTAATCGTAACAGATATCAATAAAGAAGCCGTTGCAAGAGCGGTTGAAGACTTCGGTGCAAAAGCAGTAGATATCCATGAGATCTACTCTGTAGAATGTGATATTTATGCACCATGTGCTTTAGGGGCCACAATCAATGATGATACGATACCTCTTTTAAAAGCTAAGGTTGTAGCAGGTGCTGCTAACAACCAATTAAAAGAACCACGCCACGGAGATATGTTACATGAAATGGGTATCGTTTATGCACCTGATTATGTCATTAACGCTGGTGGGGTTATTAACGTAGCTGACGAATTATATGGTTATAACCACGATCGTGCGATGAAAAAGGTTGAAAGCCTTTACGATAATATCGAACAAGTCATTAATATTTCTAAACGTGACGGTATTCCTACCTATGTAGCAGCTGATCGTTTAGCAGAAGAAAGAATTAACACAATGAAAAATTCAAGAAGCCAATTTTTACAAAACGGGCGCCATATATTAAGTCGTCGTAGTGGTAAATAAGTAAATTAACAACCTAGATCAGAGGTAGAACCTGAGGTGTGGGAGGCTAAAAACAACATGGAATGAATCATCATCCCACCTCTCACCTCACACAACTCCTCTAAAATGGAGGTTTGAACATTGCAAGAAAATGAATACCGCATTCTCGTTATAAACCCTGGCTCAACTTCCACTAAAATCGGAGTATTCTCAAATGAGGTTTCAATCTTTGAGAAGACAATCCGTCATGAAGCAGAAATGATTTCTTCATTTTCAACGATAATTGATCAATATGAATTCAGAAAAAAGACAATATTAGAAGCCTTAGACCATGAAGGGATTAACATCTCAAAACTCAGTGCAGTTTGTGGTCGAGGTGGATTATTGCGTCCAATTGAGGGCGGTACGTATGATGTCAACGACCAAATGCTAAAGGATTTAAGAAAAGGTTATGCTGGACAGCATGCATCTAATCTTGGCGGTATTATTGCTTATGAAATTGCAACAGGGCTAAACATACCTTCTTTTATTGTGGATCCAGTTGTCGTGGATGAATTAGATGACATTGCTAGAATATCAGGTGTACCCGAAATTGAACGCAAAAGTATATTCCATGCACTTAATCAAAAGGCTGTTTCCCGTCGTGTGGCAAAGGACTTAGGCAAACGATATGATGAGCTAAATCTCATTGTGACTCATATGGGCGGGGGTATTACAGTCGGTGTCCATAAAAATGGCCGAGTCATTGATGTGAACAATGGTCTACACGGTGATGGTCCATTCAGTCCTGAACGTGCAGGTACAGTTCCAGCAGGAGATTTAGTGGCCCTTTGTTTCTCAGGTGAATATTATCGCGATGAAATTATGAAGAAATTAGTTGGGCAAGGTGGACTAGTAGGCTACTTAGATACAAATGATGCAGTCCAAGTGGAGAAGATGATAGCTGCTGGGGATGAGAAGGCAAAGTTAGTCTATGATGCAATGGCCTATCAGGTAGCTAAGGAAATTGGATCTGCGGCGGCGGCACTGTCTGGTAAGGTTGATGCCATTATTCTTACTGGTGGACTCGCTTATGGGAAAGAATTTGTTCGCACCATAACTGACCGTGTGAAATGGATTGCGGATGTAGTCGTTCAACCGGGTGAAAACGAATTACAAGCCTTAACTGAAGGTGCACTTCGTGTTTTAAAAGGCGAAGAAAAAGCAAAGTTATATCCAGGGGCAGGAATAAATGAAGCCTTAAAAGTGTAAAGGTGAGAGGAGAATTTAACTATGGCAACAGAGTATGATTTAGTCGTCCTTGGAGGCGGAACGGGTGGATATGTAGCAGCTATTCGTGCTTCCCAGCTCGGTCTAACAGTAGCAATCGTAGAAAAAGGAAAGCTAGGCGGTACATGCCTGCACAAAGGATGTATCCCGAGTAAAGCACTTCTTCGTAGTGCAGACGTATTTGCAACAATGAAAAAAGGTGAAGAATTTGGAGTAATAGTAAAAGATGTTGCTTTAGACTTCTCCAAGGTACAGCTAAGAAAATCTAAAATTGTTGACCAACTTCACAAAGGTGTTCAACATCTAATGAAGCAAGGGAAAATTGATGTATATGAAGGACTTGGACGTATATTAGGTCCATCCATTTTCTCTCCGATGCCAGGTACGATTTCGGTAGAAATGAATAACGGGGAAGAAAACCAAATGCTCATCCCTAAAAATGTTGTGGTTGCGACAGGCTCACGTCCAAGAACGCTGCCAGGTCTTGAGTTAGATGGAGAAGTTATCTTATCTTCAGACGAGGCACTCGAACTCGAAAAACTACCAAACTCGCTCATTATTGTCGGTGGAGGAGTAATTGGTATAGAGTGGGCTTCAATGATGGCTGATTTTGGTGTAGAAGTTACCGTTCTTGAATATGCAGATCGTATTATTCCAACAGAAGACCGTGAAATATCAAAAGAAATGCAACGCATCATGAAGAAAAAAGGTGTCAAAATCATTACAAGTGCGAAGGTTTTACCAGAAACCCTTAAAAAAGGGAATGGTGTCACTATTTCAGCAGAACACAAGGGTGAACAAAAGGTATTTGCCGCTGATCTGATTCTTGTTTCGGTCGGTCGCCAAGCAAATGTAGAGGGTATTGGCCTTAATAATACGGAAATTCAAGTAGAAAAAGGCTTTATTGCAGTTAATCAAAACTACCAAACAAAAGAATCTCATATTTATGCAATTGGTGATGTCATCGGTGGTTTACAGCTCGCTCATGTTGCCTCACATGAAGGGATATCAGCTGTTGAACATATTGCAGGTGAGAAAACACATCCAGTTGATCCATCACTAGTAGCGAAATGTATTTACAGTAACCCAGAGGCTGCAAGTGTAGGTTATACGGAGGAAGAAGCAAAAGAAAAAGGATTTAAAGTAAAAACAGGCAAGTTCTCTTTCAAAGCAATTGGAAAAGCATTAATATTTGGTGAATCGGATGGGTTTGTTAAACTAGTTGTCGATGAAGATACAGATGATCTACTTGGAGTTCATATGATTGGACCTCACGTTACAGATATGATTTCTGAAGCTGCACTTGCTAAAGTATTGGATGCAACACCATGGGAAATTGCCCGAACCATTCATCCACATCCAACCTTATCAGAAGCAATTGGTGAAGCTGCTCTAGCAGTTGAAGGAAGAGCCATTCATTCTTAAATTGAAAAGATCGGGGAGGCAAGGGAACAAGCTGCCTTCTCCTACTACATGAAAAATATAGGGGGTAAAAACATGGCTGAAAATCGTCATCAAGCATTAGGTTTAAGTGATGAAACTGTTATAGAAATGTATGAAACAATGCTGTTAGCTCGAAAGGTTGACGAGCGTATGTGGTTATTAAACCGTGCTGGTAAAATTCCATTTGTTATATCATGCCAAGGTCAAGAAGCTGCTCAAGTTGGTGCGGCCTTCGCTTTAGACCGTGAAAAAGATTATGTGTTGCCTTACTACCGAGATATGGGTGTCGTTATCGCATTTGGTATGACCTCACGTGAATTAATGCTATCAGGCTTTGCAAAAGCAGAAGACCCTAACTCAGGTGGACGTCAAATGCCAGGTCACTTTGGACAAAAGAAGAATCGTATTGTAACAGGTTCTTCCCCAGTTACAACTCAGGTTCCACATGCTGTAGGAATTGCGTTAGGTGGTCGTTTAGAAGGGAAAGACCTTGTATCTTTTGTGACGTTCGGTGAAGGTTCATCAAATCAAGGTGATTTCCATGAAGGGGCAAACTACGCAGCTGTACATAAATTACCAGTCATTTTTATGTGTGAGAACAATAAATATGCCATTTCAGTTCCTTATGAAAAGCAAGTTGCCTGTGAAAAGATATCTGATCGGGCAATAGGCTACGGTATGCCAGGTGTAACGGTAGATGGTAACGATATTCTGGAAGTTTACAGAGTAGTAAAAGAAGCAGCAGACCGTGGTCGTCGTGGTGAAGGTCCAACTCTTGTCGAAACGATTTCGTACCGTTTAACCGCTCACTCAAGTGATGATGATGACCGTATTTATCGTACGAAGGAAGAAGTTGACGAAGCAAAGAAAAAGGATGGATTATTTGCTTTTGAGCTTTATTTAAGAGAATTAGGTCTTCTTACAGACGAAAAATATAATGAGATTCAAGAACGTTTCAAAAAAGAAATAGAAGAAGCGACAGACTACGCGGAAAATGCTCCATACGCAGAGCCAGAATATGCACTAAAGCATGTATATGCTGAGTAAGTGAGGGGGAAAAAATATGCCAGTTATTTCATATATTGATGCAGTTACAATGGCCATTCGTGAAGAGATGGAAAGAGATTCAAAAGTATTTATTTTAGGTGAAGATGTTGGACTAAAAGGTGGCGTTTTTAAAGCAACGCACGGCCTATATGACCAGTTTGGGGAAGATCGAGTAATCGATACTCCTTTAGCAGAATCAGCAATTGCTGGTGTCGCAATTGGTGCAGCCATGTACGGAATGAGACCAATTGCTGAAATGCAATTTGCTGATTTCATTATGCCGGCTGTGAATCAAATTATTTCGGAAGCAGCAAAAATCCGCTACCGTTCTAACAATGATTGGTCTTGTCCATTAGTAGTTCGAGCCCCTTATGGTGGTGGTGTTCACGGAGCGCTATACCACTCCCAATCTGTTGAAGCCATATTTGCCAATCAGCCTGGACTAAAGATTGTGATGCCTTCTACACCTTATGATGTAAAAGGACTATTAAAAGCGGCAATTCGTGATGATGATCCTGTTCTATTCTTTGAACACAAACGTGCTTATCGTCTAATCAAAGGGGAAGTCCCAACAGATGACTATGTACTTCCTATTGGTAAAGCAGACGTTAAACGCGAGGGTGAAGATGTAACCGTTATTACATACGGTCTATGTGTCCATTTTGCTCTTCAAGCGGCAGAAAAGCTAGCGAGTGATGGAGTTTCAGTTCATGTACTAGACTTACGTACTGTCTATCCATTAGATAAAGAAGCGATTATTGAAGCGGCTTCAAAGACTGGTAAGGTACTTCTTTTAACAGAGGACACGAAAGAGGGAAGCATTATGGGTGAAGTTTCGGCCATCATTGCTGAAAACTGCCTATTTGAACTTGATGCTCCAATTAAACGCTTATCAGGACCAGATGTTCCGGCTATGCCTTATGCTCCAACCATGGAAAAATACTTTATGATTAACCCAGACAAAGTAGAAAAAGCATTGAGAGAGCTTGCTGAATTTTAAACATAAATGAGTTCAATTGAAGTAAAAAGGAGGTTGTTTCATTTTGGGTATTGAAAAGATTACGATGCCACAGCTGGGAGAAAGTGTAACAGAAGGTACGATTAGTAAATGGCTCGTGTCACCTGGGGATAAGGTCAATAAATATGACCCATTAGCAGAAGTCATGACAGATAAAGTAAATGCAGAGGTTCCTTCATCGTTTGCGGGAACAATTAAAGAATTGATTGCAGGTGAAGACGAAACCTTACCAGTAGGTGCTGTGATTTGTACAATTGAGGTGGAAGGTGGAGAAACTCAGGTAACTTCCGAAGTTAAAAAGGTGGAAACCGTGTCTATAGCTTCAGCTCCAACTTCTACTGAAACAGATACAGATCAACCAAATAAGCGTCGTTACTCTCCTGCAGTCTTGCGTTTAGCACAGGAGAATAACGTTGATCTTGAGCAACTATCAGGTACTGGTGCAGGTGGCCGTATTACACGTAAGGATATTCAGCAAGTGATTGAATCTGGTGTAATTCCAACAGCTCAGGTTAAACAGGAAATGGAAGTACCTGCAGCAAGTGTAAAAGTTGAAGAGCTTAAAGTGAGTCAAGTCGCTATTTCGGCTGCGAAACCAGCAGCAGTTGCAGTTTCGGCTCCTGGTGATATCGAAATACCAGTAACAGGCATCCGAAAAGCAATCGCAGCGAATATGCTTCGCAGTAAGCATGAAGCGCCACATGCATGGACAATGGTTGAAGTGGATGTCACAAACCTTGTGAATTACAGAAATTCATTAAAGAATGAATTTAAGAAGACAGAAGGGTTTAACCTTACATTCTTTGCGTTCTTCGTAAAAGCTGTTGCACAAGCTTTAAAAGAGTATCCACAAATCAACTCAATGTGGGCTGGAGATAAGATTATTCAGAAGAAAGATATCAATATCTCGATTGCTGTTGCAACAGAAGATGCGTTATATGTTCCAGTTATCAAAAATGCGGATGAAAAAACGATAAAAGGAATTGCTCGTGAAATTACGGAGCTTGCAGGAAAAGTACGTACAGGTAAGTTAAAGTCAGATGAGATGCAAGGTGGAACATTCACCGTGAACAATACGGGTTCATTTGGTTCTGTTCAATCGATGGGAATTATCAATTTCCCTCAAGCAGCTATTTTACAGGTGGAGTCGATCGTAAAACGCCCAGTCGTCATGAATGGTAACATGATTGCCGTTCGCGATATGGTAAACCTTTGCCTATCTCTTGACCACCGTGTACTAGACGGTCTAGTTTGTGGACGTTTCCTTGCAAGAGTAAAGGAAATATTAGAAAATACGTCAAAAGAAAATACATCTGTATACTAATTCATAAAAAAAGGCAGCTCTTCTTTTCGTGAAGAGCTGTTTTTTTGCTGTCAAGAATTCATAAATGGTAGAATTTCCACCGTCCAAGCAGTCTCTGAAGAGGGCTTGGCATGAGATATTAGCTATTTTCCATATATATTAGTCGGTTTTAACCTTTCATTAGTTATTATCCAAACTATTCCAATCTAACTAACACCAAAATTGAGTCTTCTCATTGTACAACTTCCCTATTTATACTACTATTAAATTATGAAATGTTCCTACATAACAAGAAAATAGAAACTGTAAGCGTTTCCGCACAAGGGGGATGAACCATGACAAAAAAACAATCAACTAACAATTGGTTTGCAGATTTAGAAAAGTTTTCGATTCCTTCTTATGAAGAGTGGGAGCAAGTAGCCATTTCTTCGTTAAAAGGAAAACCAATCGAAAAGTTAAATACTAGCACCTATGAGGGAATCACTTTAAAACCAGTTTATACTTCATCAGGTGCCAGGCATAAACAACCACAAAGTACAAAGCAACATTTAGATGATAATTGCTGGGATATCTGCCAAGAAATCTACGCTACAACAGCTAAAGAGGCGATTGTTTTGGTTAAACAAGCTATTGAGCTTGGACAAACTAGCGTGAACTTACAATTAAGAACACAGGACACACCACGAGGGTTGAAAATAAATAATAAAAGCGAACTATTTCAACTTCTCGATACGATTCCATTAGAGAAAGTAAAATTATTTATCAATACTAGGTTACAACAAAGTTTATTTATCTCAGCACTATCAATGTATCAACAAAATAGCTCAACTCCATTAGAAGGGGTCGTAGGGAGTGACCCTATTGCTGAATGGGTGTTAAAAGGTCAGTTACCACGTGAGTTACCTACTTACTATGATGAAATGTCTGCCATTCTAAAAGAGTACAGAGAAACTTGTCCAGGTATTAAAACGATCCTTGTACAAAGCCATCCCTATCATAACGGTGGAGCTAATGCTGTCCAGGAACTAGCTTATACCTTATCAGTAGCTATCGAGTATGTTAGTCAATGCTTAGAAAGAGGTATATCCATTGATGAAGTAGCTCCACAATTTGCTTTTTCCTTTTCTGTTGGTTCCAATTTATTTATGGAGATTGCCAAGCTTAGAGCAGCGAACTATTTATGGGCTTCTATAGTGAATGAATTTGGAGGAAACAAGAAATCACAAAAAATATGGATGCATGCAAAAACTTCATCTACAACGAAAACAAAGCTAGATCCTTACGTAAATATGCTGAGATCTACTGGGGAATCTTTTGCAGCTGTAATTGGAGGAGCTAATAGCATTCATACATCTACATTTGATGAAGCCTTCCAATCAGCCACACCTTTTTCAGAGAGAAATGCTAGAAATATTCAATCTATCTTAATGAAAGAAGCTCACCTAAGTAGAGTCATCGACCCTTCTAGTGGTTCATGGTATGTAGAGAACCTGACGAAAGAACTGGCAGAGAAGGCTTGGGAGCAAATTCAAATTATTGAAAAAAAGGGCGGAATAACGAAAGCTTTACGAGAGAATTTTGTACAAGATGAAATTAAGAAATCAAGGGATATTCGTTTTGATAAAATGGATCATCGAAAAGAAAGAATGGTCGGAGTGAATATGTATGCAAACATAGTTGAAGAAGAAATTATCTCGGCCGAAAATCAAGTTTCGACATTGGAAAGTAATGTAGAAAGTTCAAGACCGTCTAATTTGCAACTCGACCCCTTACAATCAGATTATTTTGCACGTATTAAAGATGAACTTAGCAAAGGTACAGATTTTTTAAGTATACAAGAAGCTATAAAGGGCTCGACTCAAGAACAATCCATTGAATCCATTTTAACAATCAGATGGTCGATGAAGGTTGAATATTTACGAGACAATGCTAGTCGCTATTCTAAGAACACTGGAGAAAAATTGGCGGTACACATAATTAATCTTGGTGATATGGTCCAACTTAAACCAAGAATTGATTTTATTCAAGGATTCTTCGAGGTTGGTGGTTTCCATGTCACACAAAGTACAAGCACTTTTTCGATGGAGGAGATAAAGGGAGAATTAAAAACTCGCCGAGAACAAGTATTTGTTATTTGTGGTCAAGACGAAACGTTTTCAGAGATTGGTCGTGACGTCATAGAATTGGTTAAAGGTATACATCCAGCCTGCCACTTATTTATTGCTGGGAAGCTTTCCTCAGAAACACTAAAGGTGTTTCAACGTGCGGGTCTAAATGATTGTATTCATATGGATACAAATTGCTTTGAATTAGTAGTAAAACTGCAAAGCAAAATGGAGGGATTACATGAAAAAGCCTAACTTTGCAAACATCCCTTTTGAAAACTTGACCTTTCATTCAGAAAATAAAGAAACACATAAAACCTTTGAAACAAATGAAAAAATAGATATCAAAAGTACCTATTCACAGGATGACACCAAGGATCTGCCTTTTCTTGATTATATGCCAGGGATCGCACCTTTTACTCGTGGACCATATCCTACGATGTATGTGACTCGTCCTTGGACAGTCCGTCAATATGCGGGCTTTTCAACTGCCGAAGAAAGTAACGCCTTTTATCGCCGAAATCTTGCTGCCGGACAAAAAGGGCTCTCTGTTGCCTTTGATCTCGCCACCCATAGAGGATATGACTCTGATCATCCTCGCGTTGTGGGAGATGTGGGTAAGGCAGGAGTAGCCATAGATTCGATCCTAGATATGAAAATATTATTTGATTCGATTCCACTCGACGAGATGTCTGTTTCGATGACAATGAATGGTGCTGTTTTGCCAATCATGGCCTTTTATATTGTGACCGCAGAGGAACAAGGTGTTCCACAGCATAAATTAACAGGTACCATTCAAAATGATATCTTAAAAGAATATATGGTCCGTAATACGTACATTTACCCACCTGAAACATCCATGAGAATTATCGCCGATATTTTTGAATATACGTCTAAAAATATGCCGAAATTCAATTCTATCAGTATATCGGGATATCATATGCAAGAGGCAGGGGCAACTGCTGACTTGGAGCTTGCCTATACACTTGCAGATGGTCTTGAATACGTTAGAACCGGGTTAAAAGCCGGAATCGATATTGATTCCTTTGCCCCGCGTTTATCCTTTTTCTGGGCAATTGGCATGAATTATTTCATGGAAGTAGCTAAAATGAGAGCAGCAAGGCTTCTATGGGCAAAGCTAATAGAGCCATTTGATCCTAAAAACGAGAAGTCTTTAGCACTACGTACACATTCTCAAACTTCTGGATGGAGCTTAACAGAGCAAGACCCGTTCAACAATGTAGCTAGAACATGTATTGAAGCACTTGCCGCAACTCTAGGACATACACAATCTCTGCATACAAACGCTCTTGATGAAGCAATCGCATTACCAACGGACTTTTCTGCTCGAATTGCGAGAAACACACAGCTATACCTGCAAGATGAAACAGGTATCAGCCATGTTATTGACCCTTGGGGTGGCTCTTATTATGTTGAGTCTCTAACCGCTTCATTAGTGGAACGAGCATGGGAGCATATTCAGGAAATAGAAGAGCTTGGTGGGATGGCGAAAGCAATAGAAACTGGGTTACCAAAAATGAGGATAGAAGAAGCAGCAGCCAAAAAACAAGCCCATATTGATTCAGGAAAAGAAGTGATCATTGGGGTTAATAAATATCGTTTAGAAAAAGAAGAGGCAATTGAAACGTTAGATATTGATAATACAGTCGTAAGGCAAAAGCAAATTGAGCGGTTACAGGAGTTAAAGTCAAATCGTGACGAGCAAAAAGTAGCGAATGCTCTTGAAGCCATTACCAAAGCAACAGAAACTGGTGAGGGAAATCTTTTAGAATTATCGGTTGAAGCCGCAAGAGTAAGAGCAACACTCGGCGAAATTTCAGATGCAATTGAAAAAGTGGCAAAGAGACATATTGCAATCATTAGATCGATTAGTGGAGTGTATGGTGCAGAATATTCGAATGAAGAGGAAATTCAAAGAGTAAAGAAAAAAACCGACGATTTCTCAGAGTTAGAGGGAAGAAGGCCACGAATCTTAATTGCAAAGATGGGCCAGGATGGACATGACCGGGGAGCGAAAGTAATTGCGACTGCCTTTGCAGATTTAGGCTTTGACGTAGACATTGGTCCACTATTTCAAACGCCAGAAGAAACAGCACTACAGGCAGTAGAAAACGATGTACATGTAATAGGAATGAGTTCCCTTGCTGCGGGACACAAGACCTTGCTTCCTCAATTGATGGATTCCTTAAGAGAACATGACCGCGAGGATATTGTTGTGATTATAGGGGGAGTGATTCCAGCAAAGGATTACGATTATCTCCTAAGTCATGGAGCTTCAGCTGTATTCGGACCAGGTACGGTCATTCCAATTGCAGCAGAGCAAGTCTTACAAGAGATTTCCCGGAGATTAGGCTATGAAAATGTGGTGGATTTAAATGAATGAAAGGAACAACAAGCTTCCGCTAAGAAAAGAGAGAAGTATTGACGAACTAGCGGGAGGAATCCTTCATCGTAATCGAGCCATATTGGCTCAAGCCATTACATTGATCGAAAGCAATGCTTCTAAGCATTTTGAGAAGGGTCAAGAGCTAATTAACCACATTATTCCCTACACAGGTAATTCCTTACGAATTGGAATAACTGGCGTTCCAGGCGCAGGAAAAAGCACATTTATTGAAGCCTTCGGATCGTACTTATGTGAGTTAGGACACCGTGTAGCTGTATTGGCAGTTGACCCGTCAAGCAGTGTAACAGGTGGAAGTATACTTGGAGATAAAACGAGAATGGATCGCTTATCTAGGAACACGAGTGCATTCGTCAGACCTTCTCCCACCTCTGGGACATTAGGTGGCGTGACCAGAAAAACTAGAGAATCCATTCTTTTATGTGAAGCAGCAGGATATGATGTCATCATAGTTGAAACAGTCGGAGTAGGACAAAGTGAAGTAGCTGTCAAAAGTATGGTTGATATTTTTGTTTTACTTGCCCTGACCGGTGCAGGGGACGAACTTCAAGGGATGAAGAAGGGAATTATGGAACTTGTTGATTTACTTGTCATTAATAAAGCTGATGGTGACAACGAGAAAAAAGCTTTAAAAGCGAAAGAAGAGTTTGAACGAATTCTTCACTTTCTCAGGCCTTCAACAAAGGGTTGGACCTCAAGAGCCTTAGCATGTTCTTCCTTACTTGAAGTAGGTATTGATAAGGTGTGGGAAACAATAAGAGAGTATGAACAACTTACGATGAAACAAGGCTCATTTCAGGAAAATAGAGATGCCCAAATGAAGAACTGGTTCTATTCTCTAATTAGAAATCAGTTAGAGGAAAACTTTTTTTCAAATCCTTATGTAAAAACCCAGCTACCCATTTTGGAAACTGAAGTCATGAAGGGAAACTATACGGCAAGTCTTGGGGTAAAGAAATTCTTTCAACAATTTGAAGAGCAAGGAAAGTAATGATAAGCGTGTTATTTGAATATAGTAACAAGGATTGATAAAATAGAAACAGCTATAAAAGGGAGGATCCAAGAATGTCTATGAATTTCAATTTTTTTATAAATGATGTTGTGATACAAGCGCGAGAAGATATGGTTCAAGCAGGTTACACACAGCTTACAACTCCAGAAGAGGTTGACGGAGCACTAGGGAAAAAGGGAACGACATTAGTGATGATTAATTCAGTTTGTGGATGTGCGGGTGGGATTGCACGCCCAGCGGCTAGCCATTCTGTTCATTATGATAAGCGTCCAGATCATCTAGTTACGGTGTTTGCAGGACAAGATAAAGAAGCAACAGCGCAAGCACGTTCTTTCTTTGAGGGATATCCACCATCATCACCTTCCTTCGCTCTATTAAAAGACGGAAAGATCCAAATGATGATTGAGCGTCATGAAATTGAAGGGTACGATGCAATGCAGGTCATTCAAAAATTACAAGATGCTTTTGAACAATATTGTGAGGAAATGTAAACTTGGCCCACAGAAAAAATTCTGTGGTTTTTTTTATTTTTTCAATGTAAACGATTTCAAAATTATTCAAAACAATACAGAGAATAATGATTTCCACAAGTCTAACAAGTAGTTGGCATTAATAAACTATCAATAGAATCAAGTATTTATAATGAAAATTGCTTTTCTATAATAATATTGTTTCATAATCCGAATTAATAAATATGAAAGGTATTGCATAAATATAAGTATGTGTTAAAATACATATTGTTGAATATCTATACATTTAAAAGAGATGCTTGATATTCTTTATACATTAATTCATAATATTTATTAAATTACAAAAACAATTATTATTTTAGGGGGAAAACAAATGAAGGTTTCAAAATTAGTACTTGGAGTTATTATTTCTATACTTATGATTGGTGTTTTAGCCGCTTGTGGAACGGGGGGAAGTTCAGAAGGAACTAACGGAGAGGGAGAAAAGAAGACACTTGTAATGGCTACGTCTGCTGACTATCCACCTTATGAATCTGTGGATACGGCAACAAATGAAATTGTCGGGTTTGACGTTGATATTGCTAAATACATTACTAAAGAGCTAGGGTATGAGCTTGAAGTGAAAGATATGGACTTTACAACCTTGATCACCGCAATGAATGCAGGGAAAGCGGACTTTATCCTTGCGGGAATGACTCCTGATGATGACCGAAGAAAGAATGCTGACTTCTCTGATATCTACTTTACAGCAAAGCATTTAATAGTTTCTAAGAAGGATAGTGGAATTAAAACGATTGAAGACCTAAAAGGGAAAACAGTAGGTGTACAAACAGGTTCTATTCAAGAGGGTGAAGCAGAGAAAATTGCTAAAACTGTCGAAATTAAGACTGAAACACGTAATCGAGTACCTGATCTAGTACAAGAAATTTTGGCTGGTCGCTTTGATGCGGCTATCATTGAAGATACAGTAGCAGTCGGTCATTTTAAAAACAACTCAGAATTAGTTGGATTTGAAATTGAAGAAGCTGACGGTGAAGCTGGTTCTGCAATCGCATTTAATAAAGGTAGTGAACTCACAGAAGAATTTAATAGAGTTCTGAACGAAATGAAGGAAAATGGTGAGCTAGAGAAATTGGTTGTAAAATGGTTCGGTGGAGAAGAGTAAAAACGAATAGATACTAGAGGGGAATGGAAAAGGGCATGAATCTTAACTTTACTCAAAATCTCGTGCCCTTTATCCCTTATATTGTTCAAGGGATATGGGTCACACTAAGCATTGTTGCCTTAGCTGCAATAGTAGGTTTTATCCTAGCTATTGTACTGGCACTCTTTAAAATTAGTCATATTAAAGCTTTGAATTGGTTCGCAGATGCGTACACCTCATTATTTAGAGGAACTCCATTAATCCTACAATTATTAATCATTTACTTTGGTTTACCACAAGTTACTGGTTTTGAAATACCAGCATTTGCTGCTGCTGTAGCGGCCTTTGCTTTAAACTCGGGAGCCTATATTTCTGAAGTGATCCGTGCAGGTATACTAGCTGTTGATAAAGGTCAAAAGGAAGCAGCTATGGCATTAGGTGTTCCATATAAAAAAATGATGTGGGATATTGTTATGCCGCAAGCGTTCAAAAATATTCTCCCAGCACTTATGAATGAATTCATTACATTAACGAAGGAATCGGCTATCGTTTCGGTCATTGGTACAGGAGATCTCATGAGAAGATCACAGATTGTCGGTGGACAAACCTATGCTTTCTTTGAGCCAATGTTATTTGTTGGTCTTATCTACTACTTACTAGTTCTCATCTTAACAATGGTTGGCAAGCTAGTTGAGAGGAGGATGAGGCAAAGTGATTAAGGTTCAAGGTTTAAATAAATCGTTTGGTAAGTTAGAAGTATTAAAGGATATATCAACCGAAATCAAACAAGGTGATGTTGTTGCCATTGTAGGACCTTCAGGTTCTGGAAAATCGACCTTTTTACGCTGTATGAATTTACTAGAAGTGCCTACTAGTGGACATGTTTGGATCGGTAACGATGAAGTCACTAATTCCAAAACTGACATTAATCAAGTTCGCCAAAATGTCGGGATGGTGTTTCAACACTTTCATCTATTCCCTCATATGACAGTACTTGAAAATCTTACGTATGCTCCAATGAACGTAAAAGGCTTAACAAAATCAGAAGCAGATAAAGTTGCTCATGATCTTCTGGAAAAAGTAGGCTTGTCAGAAAAAGTAGATGAATTTCCCACACGATTATCTGGTGGTCAAAAGCAGCGTGTGGCCATTGCTCGTGCACTAGCGATGTCACCACAAGTGATGCTTTTTGATGAACCCACCTCAGCACTTGATCCTGAGATGGTCAAAGAAGTGTTAGATGTCATGAAGTCGCTCGCTCATACGGGTATGACGATGGCGATTGTAACTCATGAAATGGGCTTTGCTCGTGAAGTTGCGGACCGTGTCTTATTTCTAGATGAAGGCAGGCTAGTAGAGGATGCTCCACCTAGCGAGTTCTTTTCAACACCAAAGAGTAAGCGTGCGAAAGAATTTTTGGAAAAAATGCTATAATAAGAAATGGTGATCATATGATCACCATTTTTTTACGTTCATTTTAAAGGAGATTTTTTACATATGTTTAGAATAGGATTTCGAACTATAAAAACAGCTCTAGGTGTAACGATTGCGATTTGGATTGCTCAATTATTGAACCTTGAACATTATTCATCAGCAGGAATTATTACCATACTCTGCATTCAGGTGACCAAAAAGAAATCCCTTCTAACTTCATGGGCTAGGTTTTTTGCATGTACCCTTGCCATGTTATTTTCAATCGTTTTTTTTGAACTTCTAGGATATACCCCATTAACAATTGGAATACTGATTTTGCTATTTATTCCAACCGCTGTTTATTTTAAAGTTCAAGAAGGAATTGTATCGAGCAGTGTCATTATTCTTCACTTATTTAATGACGGTAAATATTCTAATGCCATCATATTAAACGAGTTCGGATTAATTATCATCGGTATTGGTGTTGCATTGGTTATGAATTTATATATGCCAAGTGTGGATGTTCAGTTAAAGAAATACCAAGTTGAAATAGAACGAAATTTTAGTGTCATTTTTAAGGAGCTTGCTCAATTTTTAAGACGTAAAGATTCAGATTGGGATGGTAATGAAATTACGAGTGTTCACGAAGTACTTCAAAAAGCAAAAAGTTTAGCCTTCCGAGATGTACAAAATCATTTTTTGAGACATGAGAATGTGTACTATTCCTATTTTAAAATAAGAGAGCAACAGCTGGAAATTATTGAAAGAATTTTACCGCTTGTGACATCCTTAAATCATTCATGTGAGCAGGAGGAATTACTTGCTGTTTTTATTGAGGATATCAGTAATTCTATCCATCCAGGGAATACGGCAAAGCGATTTTTAGAAAAAATAGACGAGCTAAAAGACGACTTTAGAGAAATGGAACTACCTAAGACCCGTGAGGAATTCGAAGCAAGGGCTTCACTATTTCAATTATTAAAGGAAATGGAACAATATTTAGTCATAAAAAGCTATTTTCGCCCAAATCTATGAATGAGAACATTCCTCCCGTTTTAAACTAAGTCAAGATGAATTAAGGGGTGAAGAAGTTGATACCATTTATTCTATCCATTCTTTTGACGGTCTCTCCCATTTGGCCACTTGGACCCAATCCAATGGTGGGTGATCCTTATTTAATCGTTAATAAACAAAGCAATCAAATTGCTTATATAGACCACGGAGAAATTCAAGGGATTTATGATGTAGCTACAGGGGTAACGAGCGAGCTAACACCTGAAGGAGAATTTTCAATCGTGATAAAAGCAGTGGATCCTTATTATCGTAGGAAAAATATAAATGGGGGATCTAAGGAAAATCCACTTGGCACTAGGTGGATGGGGTTTGATGCTGCAGGAACCGATGGTAGGATATATGGTGTCCACGGCAATAATAACCCTGCTTCGATTGGACATTATGTGACTCAAGGCTGTGTACGGATGAAAAATGAGGAAATCGAGTTGCTGTATAGTCAGATACCTATTGGGACTAAAATAAAGATTACGAGTACAGGTGAATCATTTGAAGTGTTGGCAAGGGAAGCGGGAGCCATAAATTAGATTATTATCCCTTTTCCAAGTTGGGAAAAAGAGGGAAAAAGAAATAACTAAAAAAGAGCTTGAAAATCAAGCTCTTTTTTAGTTATCCCTTCCAGTTGCTCCTGGTGATTTGTCCGTATCCGAATTGTTATTATAGTCAGGGTCATTAGAAGCTTGCTTGTGTGGTTTATCACTTCCAAGATACGATGATTTGTGTTCTTTTTGTAGTTTATTGAATTTCTCGAAATCCTGATTCACCATGATTGTAGTCTCCTTTTTTTGTACTCATGTTAGTTTTACCTTAAATTCGAAAAAAAATTTCTTTTAATTAGACATAAATTTCTGATAAATTATAAGAGTAGAGATGACGGACCGTCATACATATCGATTTTGACTTAGGAGAAGTGGGGAAATGCAGCCGTCAGTAGCGATTCAGCCTAACCAGAGAGTACATGGAGTAGCTCTAGTTTTAATGGCAGCAACATTATGGGGTGTATCGGGAACGATTGCCCAATATTTATTTCAAGAAAAGGCTTTTAATGCAGGATGGCTCGTTGTTGTCAGGCTTTTAGCAGCTGGTCTACTCATGCTGTTACTTTCATATCCGAAGAACAAAGATAAAATTTGGAGTGTCTGGAGAAATAAAAAGGATCGCATACAGATCATAATATTTAGTCTATTTGGTATGTTAGCCGTTCAATATACTTATTTTGAAGCCATCGAGTTAAGTAATGCTGCAACAGCTACAGTACTACAGTATCTAGGTCCAGTTCTGATTTTGGGATTTATGGTCATTAAGTCAAAACGCCTTCCTACATACAATGAGCTATTAGTAATCTTTTTAGCGGTAGTAGGAACGTTTCTACTTGTAACAAATGGAAGCTTAGGTTCCTTATCCATTTCTGGTTGGGGACTGTTTTGGGGGATTTCTTCAGCCTTCGCCTTAGCTTTTTACACATTGTATCCATCCCAGCTCATACAAAAATGGGGGACAATGGTTGTGGTGGGCTGGGCCATGTTCATTGGAGGAGTTTCGCTTAGTTTTGTTCATGCTCCTTGGGATATACAAGCTTCATGGGGGTTGACCTCGGTGATGGCGATCATATTTATTATTATTTTAGGAACCTTGATTCCTTTTTATTGCTTCCTTGAAAGCATGAGGTATATTTCAGCATCAGAGGCAAGCACACTATCTTGTACAGAGCCATTATCAGCAGCAATTATTTCCGTTGTCTGGTTACACGTTTCGTTTGGAGTTGTCCAGTGGATCGGGACAATTTTTATTGTATCAACAATTTTTTTAATCTCGAGATGGAAGAGTAATTAAATTTTCATAAGAGATAGTAAATGACAGAAGACAATGTAAAAGGCTCGTTTAGCTACCGAGAGCCTTTTAAATGAACCTATTGACTAAAAAATTTCTCCGTATAATAAGGCTGTGCCTTCTCGTTAAAAGCTACCCCGACACCTAAATTTCTAAAGTCTGCCTGTAAAATGTTTTCCCGGTGACCTAATGAGTTCATTAGTCCCTCGTGAGCAAAAATGCTACTAAACTGGCCATAGGCAAGATTTTCTCCGGCCATTGTAAACGCAATATCATCCTCTAGCATTCGGTCAAAAGGGGATTGCCCTTCTAAGTTCGTATGACTAAAATAATTATTATCGGCCATATCCAAGCTATGCTTTCGTGCAGTTTCTCTAACACGATCATCCCATTCGAGGATTTGTAGACCATGATTAACTCTTGTTGCATTTGTTAAGTCAAATAGTTGGTATTCGAAGCCTTCCTTTAAGCCTTCACTTGAAGCTGTATAGTAATCACTTCGTTTATCTTCTAAATCTTTACTAATAATTTGAATGGAAGTTACTATGTTTTCTTGATGCTTATCATAAAAAATGGAGACATAACTATCATTTAATAGATACATTTCATAATCCCTTTTTTCCTCAAATTGATAATAAACCATGCCTTTATTGATACTAGTTAAAGGCTCGCCTAGCTGTTCAGAAACCAACTCTTTGTTACTTCCAAATGTTATACCCTTTGTCGACGAGATTAAATCCTGGTTCGAATATAACCCTACGACATTATCAAATTCATCATACCCAACCATCATAAAATTTTGATAGTTTTCATGATACGTATGCCAATCAACCCCGTACTCGTTTAGTGAAGAGCGTTTTGCAACTCCAAGTTGTTGCTCAGCATCAGCTTTGGAGTCACCAAGCTGTATATTATAGATGGAAAAAATCTGTTCTGTAGGGGTTGCTAGAATGGGCTTTTCAACAGGAGGTGTCTTAGTTTGTAGGTCTTGCCCTTGTTTTTCTTTTAATTGATCTAGTTGTCCTAAAAAATTATTTAGGCCAACAAAAAATGAAGTGATCGCATTTGAAATCTCAGGATTGTCTTTTAACATATCAATCTCTGTTTTTATCGTTTCAATGGCAACCTGGTTGTTAAAAGTACCGATCTGTTTTTCTATAACATCCCATGACATATATAGTAAAATCAAAAAAGATATAAAAAGAAGTAAACGTCTCAAAGGTTCCTCCTCCATTCCTACTACCATTCTACCCAATATTATTCGAATCACACTTAAAACTTATTAGAAATATTAAAAAAAAGAACGACCGAATAAGTCGTTCTCCTTAAAAAAATACGGCTAAACCAGTAAACAGTGTTGTTAATACCATAGAACCAATCATTAAATACACAATAATCTTCTGTGTTTTACGGGACATATAAAGTCTCCCCCTTTTTTATTCCTCATACCCCTATTTTACCTGTAACAGACTAATGCGACAAGTGATAAAAAGTGGCAGGATATTTCATGTTTTTTGGAGAATACAGTAGAAGAATGTTAAAAACTATCTTATCATGATATGTATGCGTTTTCTTTATTTTCAGGAGGAATCACAAATGATTAAAAAAATCGATCACATTGGAATCGCCGTTCGTTCAATTGAAGAATCTTTGAGATTCTATGTAGATATCTTAAAATTAGAGTTAGAAGGCATGGAAGTAGTAGAATCAGAAGAGGTAAAGGTTGCCTTTCTTAAAGCGGGTGAAACGAAGCTTGAATTACTAGAACCAACTTCACCTGAGAGCTCTATTGCAAAATTCATCGAGAAAAAGGGTGAAGGAATTCATCATGTTGCCTTAGGTGTGAGCTCGATTGAAGAACGAATTCAAGACATGATGGAAAACGGAATTAAAATGATCCATGAGGAATCAAAGCCAGGTGCAGGCGGGGCAAAAATTGCCTTTATGCATCCGAAGTCAACAGGTGGCGTCCTACTAGAGCTATGTGAAAAGAATTGAAGGAGTGTTCAACTTGGATATTTACAAAAAGATTGATGAATTATATGACAGAAGACGCGAAATTGAATTAGGTGGCGGAGACGAGAAAATAGCGAAGCAACATGAAAAAGGTAAACTCACGGCAAGAGAACGCATCGACCTACTCGTTGATCGTGGAACTTTTATGGAGCTTAATCCGTTTATTGAACACCGCTCACAAGACTTTGGCTTAGGGGATAAAAAAGGTCCTGGTGATGGGGTTGTAACGGGCTTTGGTAAAGTGAATGGTCGTCCGATTTATTTGTTCTCACAGGATTTCACCGTTTTTGGTGGAGCACTAGGAGAAATGCATGCTAAAAAAATCGCTAATATTATGGATTTAGCAGCAAAAAACGGAGCACCAATTGTTGGCTTGAACGACTCAGGTGGAGCACGTATTCAAGAGGGTGTGGTATCATTGGATGCATATGGTCATATTTTTTACCGTAATGCCATCTATTCTGGTGTTGTCCCGCAAATCTCTGTCATAATGGGCCCTTGTGCAGGTGGAGCTGTTTATTCTCCAGCCATCACAGATTTCGTGTTCATGGTGGAAGAAACGAGCCAAATGTTTATTACAGGTCCAAAGGTTATTGAAACGGTTACAGGTGAAAAAATAAGCTCTGAAGACCTTGGCGGAGCAAAGGTACATAATTCAATTAGTGGGAATGCTCATTTTTCAGGTAGGACGGAACAGGAAGTATTAGAAAATGTACGACACCTACTAAGCTATTTACCGCAGCACAATGAAGAGAAACCACCAGCAATTAAAGCTAGCGAGGAAGATGATTACCGTCCTGAGTTAACTGAGGCTATTCCATTTAATCCTATTCGTCCATACGATGTTCGGAGAGTAGTAGAACAGGTCGTTGATCAGGACTCTTTCTTAGAAGTACATAAAGACTTTGCGAAAAATATTGTCGTTGGTTTAGCAAGGATTAAAGGGGAAGTAGTCGGTCTTGTTTGCAATCAGCCGAAATTCATGGCGGGTGGATTAGACATCGATTCTTCAGATAAGGCAGCCCGGTTTATACGTTTCTGTGATTCCTTTAATATTCCCATCATCACATTCGAGGATGTGACAGGCTTCTTTCCAGGAATTAAACAAGAACACGGTGGAATTATCAGGCACGGGGCGAAAATCTTATATGCCTACTCAGAAGCAACAGTTCCGAAGCTAACGGTTATTTTACGTAAAGCTTATGGAGGAGCCTATGTAGCTTTGAATAGTAAAGCAATAGGTGCAGACTTAGTATTTGCTTGGCCGAACGCTGAAATAGCTGTGATGGGTCCGCAGGGTGCAGCTAATATTATTTTTGCTAGGGAAATTGCCGAAAGTGATGATCCTGAACAAACCCGTGCAGATAAAATTGAAGAGTACCGTGAAAAGTTTGCCAATCCATATGTGGCAGCCAAGATGGGAATGGTAGACGATGTCATCGATCCAAGAGAAACAAGAATTAAACTTATCCAAGCATTAGACATGCTTCGTAACAAACGGGAAGACCGTCCACGCAAAAAACACGGAAATATTCCGTTGTAAACATAGGAGGAAATAAAAATGGTGAATCAAGTGCGTCTATTAAATGAATTTCTTGAGTTAGTTCAAGTTGATTCTGAAACAAAGTTTGAAGCGGAAATTGCAAAGGTACTTAAGGAAAAGTTTTCTGCTCTTGGTGTAGAAGTGTTTGAAGATGATACGATGTCAATCACTGGTCATGGTGCGGGTAACTTAATTTGTACGCTAACAGGCACAAAAGAAGGTGTAGATATAATTTATTTTACTTCTCATATGGACACAGTGGTACCTGGGAACGGAATTAAGCCTTCTGTTCAAGATGGGTATGTTGTAACAGATGGAACAACGATACTAGGTGCTGATGATAAAGCAGGATTAGCTGCAATGCTTGAAGCCATTAAGCTTTTAAAAGAAAACAATATCCCTCATGGAACGATTGAGTTCATTATTACCGTTGGGGAAGAATCAGGGTTAGTTGGGGCAAAGGCTCTTGATCGCAACAAGATTACTGCGAAATATGGCTATGCACTTGATAGTGATGGAAAAGTAGGAACAATCATCGTTGCTGCTCCAACACAAGCAAAAGTGAAAGCTACGATCTTAGGGAAAACGGCTCATGCTGGCGTTGCACCTGAAAAAGGAATCTCTGCCATTACGATTGCAGCAAAAGCTATTTCCAGAATGCCACTAGGCCGTATTGATGAAGAAACAACAGCAAATATCGGACGTTTCGCAGGTGGACAGCAAACAAACATCGTGTGTGACCGAGTCGATATTTTAGCTGAAGCTCGTTCTCTGATACCGGAAAAAATGGAGCAACAGGTTCAAAAAATGAAGGATGCGTTCGAATCAGCTGCGGCTGAGTTGGGTGGACGTGCCGAAGTCGAAGTAACA
Organism: Bacillus sp. DJP31; assembly: GCF_049310945.1. Lineage (NCBI taxonomy): Bacteria > Bacillati > Bacillota > Bacilli > Caryophanales > Bacillaceae > Bacillus > Bacillus sp. DJP31. The sequence goes on from NZ_JBMERO010000003.1 coordinate 50,226, forward strand.
GTCATGTATCCAGGTTTTAAATTTGGTGAAGGAGATCATGTGGTTGAGGTTGCCCGTCGTGCAGCAGCATCCATTGGTCGTAATTCAGAATTACAACAAAGTGGTGGCGGAAGTGATGCCAATGTGATTGCAGGACACGGCATCCCAACTGTAAACCTTGCCGTTGGTTATGAAGAAATTCATACAACAAATGAAAGAATGCCAATTGAAGAGCTGGTGAAAACAGCTGAATTAGTTGTGGCGATTATTAAAGAAGTAGCGAAGTAAAAGGCGGGGAGGCAAATTTTGCCTCCCTTTTTTGATTTCACATAAACTTTTTGATTTCTGTCTCTAACCTTTCCTTTTCCAAAATAGAGCTATCATACTGTATAACTGCGTTCATGTTCTCAATATCCACCATCGACCTTTGAACTCCTTCAATTTGATTTACAGAACTTTCAAAATTCGATATATTTGTTCCCTGTCTTAGTTGAACGGTGGATTCATTTATTGGCAATGGAAGGCCTCCTTCATATTTATTTCATTAAAGACAGTTTACTTTGTTTCATAATTGATATAATTATCCTAAAAATAGAAATAATGTAGTTTTAGTTACTAGGACTACTCTTTTTTTTTTGGAGGAGCGATAATGATTTCTATACGGAGAGCAGTAATTGTACTTTGCTTTTTCAGTTACATAACCTTCTTATTTTACCTTTTGTTTTTCTCTGCTTATAGGAGTAGTGTCCAGGGATTAATTGATTATAATCTGATACCATTTAAATCAATTTTTGCCTATATTTCCAATTTTGAACTATTTAGAGTATCAATGGTTACTGATAATTTCTTCGGTAATATAGCAGCTTTTCTTCCATTTGGATTTCTTTTACCTTTGTTATGGAGAAATATATCTTTCACAAAGATTGCTTTGTATTCATTTTCATTTTCACTACTTATTGAAATATCCCAATTTGTTTTCCGTGTTGGTGCTTTTGATGTGGATGATATGATTCTTAATACGGTTGGTGGAGGTTTTGGATATCTGATGATAGCTCTTATTTTAACAGTCATTAAAAGGAGAAAAAGAAATGAACATAACTGAAAAAGAGACGAAACAGTTACTTACCCCAGCGAGCGGTTTTCTAAAGGGCTACACTTTTTCTTTAAATCCTTACATAGGATGTAGCTTTGGTTGTAGCTACTGTTATGTGAGAAAGATGCCTGTTAATTTGTTCCGAAAAGAAGAATGGGGTAGTTGGGTTGATATAAAAAGAAATGCACAAGAACGCTATTTACATGAAATGAAGAAAGCTAGAAAAAAACATGATTCTATTTCAATTTTCATGTCATCTAGTACAGACCCGTATCAGCCAATAGAAAACGAAGCCCAGATCACACGATCTTTACTAGAAGCCATGGTTGAAGAGCAGCCTGACTTCCTTTTTATTCAGACTAGAAGTCCATTGATTGAGCGAGATAAAGAATTGATTAAAAAGTTATCGAATAAAGTTTTAGTAAGCATGACGATTGAAACCGATCTTGAACATATAAGGAAAATCTTCTCACCAAATGCTCCTCCGATTTCAGCCCGATTACGTGTCTTAAAATCGCTTGTAGATCAAGGTATTGCGGCTCAAGTGGCCATTGCACCCATGCTTCCTTCTTCTGATCAGTTTGCTTTAAAGCTAGCCAGTATTGTTGATAGGGTGACCATTGACGATTACTTTATGGGTGATGGAAGTAGTGGGAAAAGAACGAAGAGTATGGGGATTGAAAAACTGTACAAAGAACATAACCTTGAGGAATGGTATCATCCGGATGCATATAAGATACTAGTAGATCAGTTTTTGCAGCATTTTTCTAGGGAACAAGTCTTTATTAGTCAAGAAGGTTTTTTGCCATCATTGTGAAGATTGCAGTGTAGTAGGGCAAAGGTCTGTATTACTTTGAGATAGTATACAAGGGTCAATGAAAGTTAGAGGGGGTGAGCCAGATGTATTCCGTTTATAAGATATTTTTTGTACTAGGTATTACCCTTATGGTTCTTACGGCTTGTTATTCTAGTAACGAAACAGTAACTGGGAATAAGGACAAGGTCAGTCCAGGTACATTAACGGAGCCACCGATATTAACAATTTCGACTGGTAACCAAGTTATTGAAGCTGTTCAAGGAACTACTAGTTGGAGTTATAGTATAGGAAATGGAAATTATACTGGCATTGAGGCGGATTCTGGACCCCCACCAGAATTAGTAGAATACCAAGAAAAAGTATTAACGCTAGAGTCTGATAGAGAAATAGAATTGAACTTTGCTGAGAAACCCATTACCTATACAGTAAGCATCTAGGACAGTGAAAATCCAACTGTTCTAGAGGTTAGGAATGATAAAATAATAGTTCCACAACACGAAGGCATTTTAATTTTTGAAGTTAGATCAGAATGGGTTGAAGGCACTTCATTGTATGCTTTTTCTTTGAAAGTAAGATAATTGTATTTGAGCTTTGAAAAATGTTCAAAACTAACTATCGAATAGAGCAATGTCATTTATTCCATTTGTAATTAATTTGTTAGTTAGTTTATCCATCATTGGGCTTAATGCTTTTCGAAACTGGTATCAAGAAACAAGGTTGTATTAATTATGTAATTGGAAAAACGATTAAAAAGGGGACATTATTTTGAAAACGGTTCTAAAGGCTAAATTACATGATGTAGATCATATAGTGAAAATTGATAGGGAAGTAATTGGTAACGATTCTAGAAGAAATTACATTAAAAAAGCCGTTGAGGAAGACAGATGCATAGTTGTTAAAAATAATAGTTCAATTGTTGGTTTTTTATTATTTGATACTCATTTTTTTGATTGCAGCTTTATATCTTTAATAATGGTATCACCGACAGAAAGACGAAACGGTTATGCAACATCTCTGTTGGAGTATTTTCAAGGTATATCACCAACTAAGAAAATCTTCTCCTCAACAAATGAATCAAATAGAAGTATGCAAGAAGTTTTAAAATCAAATGGATTTGTTCAAAGTGGATTCGTAGAAAATTTAGACGAAGGAGACCCGGAAATCATTTATTTTAAGTCAACATGATTAGAAGGAAGAAAGAAATCTGGGTTATAACAATAATGAATGGTTTAACGAAGAACTTATAATATGTTGTATACCAACCTGTATCCAAAACAGTAAGTATGGAGGAACGAACAATGAGAAAACGATCTAGTCTATTATTCTTTGTCACTCTCTTATTATCATTGATGTTAATAGACACTAAGGTTTCTGCTACTAGCTGGGTGGAATTGACTGCACAAGAGGTTAGTAATAGGGCTGAAGTCATAGTTATGGGAAGTTATGATTTTTCAAGCGAGCCAAAACAAAGTGATCTGGATTTTATCTTTCAAGGATTAATGTTCAACGTTGAAAGTGTTTATAAAGGGGAAATATCTAAACAATTTACTGCGGGCATTGATCATTACGATGTTGGTTGGGCAGAGGAATTCCAAGGTAAAGGTGGTAAATTTCTTTTATTTTTAGAAAAAAGTGAGAATGCTGATTTCCTAATACCAGTAGGGGGTCCAAACGGTATGATTCATATTTCTAATGGTAAAGTTGTAGACCAAAGTGTTGAGAGTAGGCTTATTTACGAAGGTATTCTCAAGAATGGACCTAAGAGTCCAAATGTTGTAAACAAACATGAATATGATCATCATCCACAACCACGGTCAAATACATCTTTATATGTAAGTGCAGCTGTTTTGGTTGGCATAATTGCATTAAACCTTATATATCGCAACAAAAGGAGAATTTAGTTTTTAGATCCTTTAACTAAAGAAATAGTGGATATGTTTAGACTTGTTTGCAAGCAACATTAGAAAAAAAAGGAGAGCATGAAATTTCCATGCTCTCCTCCAGTTTCACTTCAACAAACCGCGTTCTTCCTCAGTGAAAATCCTCGATCTTGTTAAAAACCTTAAACCTTCTGGCCCTTCTAACGAAAACATTCCACCACGACCTGGCACCACATCAATAATTAATTGAGTGTGTTTCCAGTATTCATATTGTGCTTTGCTCATATAAAAGGGGCAGTCTCCAATAGAACCAAGCAAGACATCAGCCTCTGCTGTTAGAAATTCATTTATAGAAAAGCACATAGGAGAACTTCCATCACAACAACCTCCAGATTGATGAAAGAGGAGATCTCCATGCTTCTTTTTTAGGACATCAATCAGTTGTATTGCTTTGTCCGTTGCTGTTACCTTTTGAACCATCACAGATCAAAAGAATCCTAGTTTTTGTGGGCTATAGCTTACTAATAGATTCTTCGTTTGTTGGTAATGGCTCAGCATCATTTTATGGTTTTCGCGTCCAATTCCAGATGACTTATAGCCACCAAACGCAGCGTGTGCTGGGTATGCATGATAGCAATTTGTCCACACACGTCCAGCTTGAATCTCACGACCAAAGCGATACGCTGTATTTATATCTCTTGTCCAAACGCCAGCACCTAGACCATAAAGTGTGTCATTGGCAATTTCTAATGCTTCAGCAGCATCCTTGAATGTTGTGACAGAAACAACAGGTCCAAAAATTTCTTCTTGGAAAATACGCATTTTATTATGACCTTTGAAAACAGTGGGCTTCACATAGAACCCACCTTCTAGGTCTCCTTCTAAATAGTTTCTTGCTCCACCTGAAAGAACTTCTGCTCCCTCTTGCGTGCCAATTTCAAAGTAAGAAAGAATTTTTTCAAGCTGCTCAGTAGAAGCTTGAGCCCCAATCATGGTTGAAACATCTAACGGGTTCCCTTGCTTAATTTGCTCGACTCTTGTAAGTACTCTTTCCATAAAACGATCATAGATTGACTCCTGAATTAAGGCTCGGGAAGGGCATGTACATACTTCTCCCTGGTTTAGAGCAAACATGACAAACCCTTCAACTGCTTTATCAAGGAAATCATCGTCAGCCGCCATTACATCCTCAAAGAAAATGTTTGGTGACTTTCCACCTAGTTCAAGTGTTACAGGAATAAGGTTTTGAGAAGCATATTGCATAATTAGTCGACCTGTTGTTGTTTCACCCGTAAAGGCAATCTTGGCAACACGGCTACTAGATGCAAGTGGCTTTCCTGCTTCTACACCGAATCCATTCACGATATTCAATACACCAGCCGGTAATAGATCACCTATTAATTCCATTAGAACAAGAATAGATGCAGGTGTTTGCTCAGCAGGTTTTAGCACGACACAGTTCCCAGCAGCAAGTGCAGGGGCTAGCTTCCAAACTGCCATTAGAATAGGGAAGTTCCAAGGAATTATTTGTCCAACTACCCCTAGTGGCTCATGGTAATGATACGCAACGGTATCATGATCAATTTCTGAAAGTGCTCCCTCTTGAGCGCGAACAGCTCCAGCAAAATAACGGAAGTGATCAATGGCTAATGGTAAATCAGCAACAAGTGTTTCACGAACCGGCTTCCCATTGTCCCAAGATTCTGCTACAGCAAGAAGTTCCAGGTTTTGTTCCATACGATCTGCAATCTTGTTTAAGATATTTGCTCTCTCTGCAACAGAAGAACGCCCCCAAGAAGTCTTTGCCTCATGAGCTGCATCTAAAGCAAGCTCGATATCTTCAGAAGAAGAACGAGCTATTTCACAAAATACTTTCCCTGTTACAGGCGTTGTATTTTCGAAATATTGTCCATTCACTGGAGCTGTCCATTCTCCACCAATATAATTTTCATAACGACTTTTAAATGTTACCTTCGAACCTTCTTGTCCAGGCTGTGCATAAATCATTTAAATTCCTCCTTCAATATAGGGCAAAGCTGCATAAAAGTTGCATAGTAAAGTGTATGCGGTTTCATAGATTTGAGAACGAAAATAAATATATAAATATATAAATATATAAATATATTTACTTATACTCTATTAATGAACATAACATCTAGAGAAATATATAAACAAAAAATAAAAACAAATTAATATTTTTAAGGGACTCTGTTGTGCTGAATTTTACTAATATCAATTACTTTTTTTATTTTTAAGGATCAATTAGTCTAGTTACATTAGTAAATAAGGTTGAATTTATACTATATAATTTCACCTAAACATATGCGATTACTTCTTTGTAAGATATATAGCTTCAAAGAAAAAGAAGATTATAACACAACTTTAAACAATTTTGTATTGGGAAAATACCACTCTGAAAACCTGAATTAAACCCTAAATTTAGTGTCAATTTTCCCAATATATAGATATTTAAAAGAGTGATACTATTAATTTAGATTCATACACAAGAAGTTTTTAACCGAGATACAATACTTGAACATTTTTGTGAAATTGTTAATTTCTTTAGGAATAATTGTTAATGGAACATTTACATACATGATTTGCAGAATATAGATTACCAAAAAATTTTAAGAGCGTATTAATGTAATTTATTTATCCCACCATTTTCATAAATCTAATCTTTACCCAAGTATAAAAAAACTTCCTGGGAAAATCGAACTTAGTTGGGAACAAGTTGACAAAGCAGAAAAGTATTTAGTTATAAAAGATGGTATCGAGATTTATTCTGGTGATAAGAATAAATTTCAACACCAAAACTTGGAGGAAGGGGAATACTTGGAGTATGACTTATATGCTTTAAACAAATTCGATAAGATTCTAGATTATTACCATATCGTTACAGCGGCACTCCATCCTAAAAACAAATCAGAGTTAGGAATTGATATAATATCTTCCAAAGATAGTTTAAAGTTAGATTGGTTTGATATCAAAAATGCAGCGAACCTTAGGTATTCGATAAACCAAAATGACTTTATCAACCTTACTGATTCAGAGGTTATTATTAAAGATTTGGCAGAAGATGAAAGTTTTGTGATAACAGTGTTTGCAGATGACCTATCAAACAAAGATAAAGCAGAATTTGAACTTAAAGGTGACCATTACATTAAGATTCCTGCTAAAACTGTTAAAAATGTGATTGGTGGTAAAATAGATTTTACAGATTTAGGAAATGAAGCAATTAGTCCCTTTCAAATCGCAACATTGGCTTATGGACCTGTTTCCTCTTTTAAACATACAACTTTTATAGCACCAAGCCTTTTAAAATTCGAACCATTTGGTTTATCTTTACAATGTGGTAAAGGAGATGGGAGATCGTTCTCCAAGACCTCTAGCAAATATAGGACACAGCTAAACGTATCTGTATATTGGGATGATCTAAGTTTTGGTAATACCAACTATGCTTCTAGTTCTACTAAATACGATAGATATTGTAATACAAGTTCCGCACAAACTTTATCTGCTAGTAATTCAGGTATGTATGTTAGTAAAATTTTTATCACTAGTGCTGAAGCCAAATTATATGTGAATCATTCTGCAAAGTCTCCTTTCTATAATGGGTTAATGCCAGCTATTGATTATAACTATGAATTAACACTGGGGAGAAATGGAGTAACGTATGTTTATGGAAGACACGATAAGTTTCCTTGGCATGAGATCTATAGGGCTGAAAACGGTGGTAGTTGGGCTGAAATTTATACATTTACCCCTGATAATGGAGGGAGCGATGTCTGGAAACTAACGGAATTCTGGCCAGATAAATATTTTAACGCTGTAAAATAAGAAATAAAGGATGGCTCTCGTGGGAGCTATCCTTTCTGTTTTGTTCTATGAAGTGTTAGGTTTAATTGTAACGGTATACTATATTAAATTAGATTTGGAGCGAGTTATGGGAAGATTAGTCGAGAACTCAGTTATTGGTGCTTCTATTGTTTTCACAGTTAATCATCTATTAGGTCATATAATATCATTCAAGAATTTAGGTTTTCCTGAGGGTGAATTGTTTCTTGAAGGAACTATTTTTGGAATGTTTTATAATATTATTGCTTACCCAATATTTATCCTTATAAACGGTATATGTTATGTGTATATAAGGAAAAAAATTACCAAATGGCCAATGTATTTAAATGTTGTGTTGTTATTCATAATTGCTAACTTCTTTTTAGGAAGGATACAGCTAGGGGAGAATTTTGAAATTTTATATTTTATTCGGTACACTTTTGCGCTATTATCACTGTATTCTGTTTGTTATATCGTTGAAAAATCTTCATGGCGAATTAAATCGCTCATAATTCTACTTCCATTTTTGTTTACAGGTGTTGTGATTCTGTTACTAACAATTCAGTAAATTATATAAATCATTTAAGGATTATTTTTGACGTTTTTTAAGCTCATTTTTTTCCTTTGACCAAAAATATAGGGGCATATAATTTATATTACATAGTCAATTTCATGAGCATCTTTCGTAACTAATTGGACTAGATTATTCTCGGCTTGCAAGTCTCCTGTAGTAATTGTTGTTGCCTGAACTCCTTGTCTTCCAGGTTACTCCAACCACTACAAGCGGGTTCACTTTGTATACACGATTTTAATATTAGTTTGAAAAGCATTAATATACAGATTGAGAGTTGTTTCGTATTGAAAGATTGGAATATCTAGTTCATACTGATTTTTAAAATAATTCCATTTGGATAACTCAATATCAGGGCTTGTAAAAAACCGATGAATAGCATAATGAATTCGAACTAGAAAATACCCTCTAGAGTTATACCAAACTTTTGTAAGCAAGTCATTATTAGACGATTTATTTAGAGTAATGACAAAAGGAATCTCATATTATCTTTCTTTATGTTCTATGAACGCGGTAAAACCTAGTTGAAATCGTTATTGGTTCAAATTCCTCAAGTCTTTTTAAACGACTTTTCAATTTTTTACCGACTTGTAACTAATCAATATTTTTTTCTTCTGATTTCTCCAATTCATTTGTATGTACTTGAAAGCTCATAAAAATGAAGGAAGAAAGAGTAACTGTGAAGATTATAACGAAATATATGGATTATATCAAAGTAACACCTCTCTAGTATTGTTTAATAGAGAATAATTTTATGTCTTTAAAATCACAAAAAGGCTTGACACTCACAAACAACTCTACAAGTCACAACTAAATTATAGTATGATAGTCATAAGTAAAAGTCGTGTGAACTTATGGAGGTTGATGATAGATGAATGAACAAGTAGCCTTGGATAAAGTGGTAGTCTTTCAATCACAGGAAGAGGAGTATGGAGTACCTATTCAATATGTGGTTTCAATAGAGAAGCTTCAATCTTTAAATACGGTGCCTAATATGCCGGACTATATGAATGGTGTGACAACTGTTCGAGGGGAAGTTACACCAATATTAGATGCAAATCAAATCTTGTACCGTGCACGTTCAAAGGTAACAGACAAAACAAGAATGATCATCTTACAAACAGAAACTCTATCATTCGGTCTAATTGTGGATGATGCAAAAGAAATTATTGCGATACCTGAAAATTCAGTTCAGCAGATTGGCTTACTATCTTATAAACAAAACTCCTTTTTACTAGGGGTGGCCAATTTAGATAGTCGTTTATTAACATTAATTAACCCTACAACACTTGTAAATAGCCTTGAAGAAATGGAAGAAGTAAAAAAGCAATTACTAGAGGTCCTTTAAGGGCCTTTTTCATTTGCGTTTAAGAGCGAATAGGCTTTATGATTAAGGTATTAAGAATGGAAAAAAGGTGTAGTCATGAAACAGATGTATCCGAAGAACGGTCGTGTCATTCTTCATGTTGATATGAATAGTTTTTATGCGTCTGTTGAGGTGGCGTATGACCCTACTCTTAAAGGAAAACCACTTGCGATTGCTGGTAACCCTGAGGAGCGGAGGGGAATTGTCGTAACCTGTAGCTATGAGGCAAGGGCATTGGGGATTAAAACAACCATGCCACTTTGGGAAGCGAAACGACTATGTCCGTACCTCATTGTGAAAACACCAAATTTTGATCGTTACCGGAAAGCATCTCTTGCAATGTTTGACTACTTACGCACGTATACCCACTTCGTTCAGCCTGTTTCAATTGATGAAGGATACATAGATATATCAGATTGCTATCTGCTCGGTAGCCCCCTAGAGATTGCCAAAAAGATTCAGAGGGAACTAGTTGAGCAGTTAAAGCTTCCATGTAGTATCGGAATTGCCCCAAATAAATTTTTAGCAAAAATGGCTTCTGATATGAAAAAGCCGCTTGGGATTACGATTTTACGAAAACGAGATATAGAAAAAGTATTATGGCCATTACCAGTTGCTGAAATGCATGGTGTTGGAGCCAAAACAGCTGAAAAACTAAACCCTATCAATGTTCTGACCATGGGTGATTTAGCAAAAGCAGATATGATTCAGTTAAAAGCGTTACTAGGTATTAATGGAGAACGACTTAAGCAGCGGGCAAATGGGATGGATGATCGTGCTGTTGATCCAGATGCAATTTTTGAATTTAAGAGCATTGGAAATTCAACAACACTGCCAGCTGATTCAACAGATGAGCAAGAAATACTAAAGATCTTACAACGATTGTCTGACTCGGTTTCGAATAGACTAAAGAAAAAAGAGTCTCTAGCCCTAACCGTTCAGCTTACAATTCGTTATCATGACCGAAGAACGATCACAAGAAGTAAAAAACTAGGTAATCCAGTTGTTGAATCAAAGGATATCTTTGAGCTTATTCAAGGGTTATGGAAAAAGCATTGGAATGAAGATCCTGTTCGACTTTTAGGAATTACCACACAAGATATTATTGAAAAAACAGCTGCATACAAACAGCTAGATTTGTTTTCATATGAAGAAGATGCGAAAAAAGAGCCCCTATATCAAACAATCGAAAGACTAAAAATAAAGTTCGGACAAGATGTAATAAAAAGGGGAATTCCTTCTACCTTGAAGGAATCCAATACTTCAGGAACCAGCTTTGATAAAGACTTTTTACAATCCAAAGACGAATCTTAAGGAGGGAAGCTACCTTGGAAATTATATTTTTAGGGACAGGTGCAGGCGTTCCAGCGAAGGAACGGAATGTCTCTTCAATTGCTCTTCAGCTTTTAGAAGAACGAGGTGTGACCTGGCTGTTTGATTGCGGAGAAGCCACACAGCATCAAATCCTACATACTTCCATACGACCACGCCGAATTGAAAACATCTTTATTACTCACTTACATGGCGACCATATATTTGGTTTACCAGGATTACTTGGTAGTCGATCTTTTCAAGGTGGAGAAACAACTTTAACTCTTTATGGTCCTCCTGGAATTAAAGAATTTGTTGAAGTTACTTTAAGAGTGAGTTCTACACATCTTCGGTATCCTCTAAAAGTGGTTGAAATACAAGAAGGCATCATTTTCGAGGATGAACAATTTGCAATAGAAGCACGCCTACTACAACATGGAATTCCAAGCTTTGGGTACCGGGTTACAGAGAAAGATTTAGCAGGCGCATTATTAGTTGAAAAGCTCAAACAGGCTGGAATTGAACCAGGCCCTCAATATAAACAACTTAAACAAGGACAAATTGTTACACTAGAGGATGGGAGAATTTTAGATGGAAGAGAGTTTATCGGCCCTCCAATACCAGGTAGAATTGTAACGATTTTAGGTGATACTCGTTTTACAGAGAACAGTATCTCCCTTGCTAAGAATGCTGATGTGCTCGTACATGAAGCAACCTTTAGTGGGGATGAAGAGGAAATGGCTTACGACTATTATCATTCTTCTACCACTCAAGCGGCAAGGGTTGCAAATGAGGCTAATGTTCAAAAGCTTTTATTAACTCACATTAGTTCACGTTACCAAAAGGAAGAATCTTCTCAGTTACAAGTTGAAGCGAGTCAGGTCTTTTCAAATGTTGAGGTAGCTTATGATTTCTTTTCATACCAAGTTGATCGAAAGAGAAGGTAGTAAATAATGAGTATTCTTTATATAGTAAGACATTGCCAAGCAACAGGACAGGAAATGGAAGCTGTTTTAACAGATGAAGGAGTAAAACAAGCAAACGAATTAGCTGAGTTTTTAAGCGAGTACCCTATCAAACGTATTATTTCAAGTCCCTATGTTCGAGCCATTGAATCAATCAAGCCTTATGCAGATAAAAGAGGGATTCTTATAGAATCGGATGAACGATTAGGAGAGCGTGTGCTCAGTCAGCCGAATGTCTCTAACTGGCTAGAACTTTTACACACTTCATTTGAAGATTTCTCTCTCACATTAGAAGGGGGAGAATCATCAGCCGAAGCAACAAGTAGGGTCGAATCGTTGATAAAAGAACTGGTGGGCATAAAAGAGGAACACGTGGTATTAGTTAGTCACGGCAATCTTACAACACTACTGTTAAAAATGTTTGACGAAAAATACGGATTTGATGAGTGGAAAGCCATGACAAACCCTGATGTGTACGAAATTCTGTTAGAACCTCAATCAAAAGTCAGACGGATCTGGAGAGGATAACATGAAGCTACAATTCCTATATCAATTACGATTAATTCCGGCTTTGCTGGAAGAAGCAAATTGGACAGATCATGAGAATCAAATTGTTAGTGAGCATTTCAAATGCTGCAAGTACTTTGTGAGAGCGGAAAAGTCATACTCTCGGGCAGAACACTAAATATGGACGAAACGGGTTTTGGTGTAGTTATAATAGAAGTGGATTCAGAAGAGGAAGTACAAAAAATTATGTCCACTGATCCAGCAGTTAAAAAGGGCATCATGACCGCAACACTTTTTCCATATCGTGTTGCGTTACTTCGCGAGTCTAGAGAGTAAGGTGAAGGTATGCCAATTCGTAATGTGACCCGAAAAAGAAAAGGAAAAGCTTCTAAAAGGAATACCACTGTTTCAATGACGCGAACAGTTCGAAGCTTAAGAGCGGCTTTCTTTATCCTCATTGGATTAGTCGCTGTTTTTATTTATTTTAGTTATGAGAATGGAAGTCTTATAAAGGGCTTGCAATCTATGAATCTAGCTGGATTTTACCAAACTGGTGTAGTCTATGTTCAAGAAAATTTGTTGAAGGTGGCATTTTTTATCATAAGTAATCTTGTTCTATTGTGGGCAGGTTATGTTATTGGTAAGAAAAGAAGATACAGGGAATAAAGGAGTGTCAGATATGACGAAGCAAACAAATGAATTAGCTACTTTTGCAGGTGGTTGTTTTTGGTGTATGGTAAAGCCGTTTGATGAATTACCAGGTATAGTAGGGATTGTTTCAGGATACACAGGTGGTACTACCGAAAACCCCACCTATGAAGAAGTAAAAACTGGAGTAACGGGACACTATGAAGCTGTTCAAATTACATATGATCCAGAATTGTTTCCATACTCAAAGTTAGTAGAACTATATTGGCCACAAATTGACCCAACAGATGACGGCGGACAATTTATCGACCGTGGTAGTCAATATCGAACCGCCATTTTTTATCATTCACAAGAGCAACAAGTGGAAGCAGAAAATTCAAGGCGTGAAGTAGAAGCCAGTGGACGGTTTAAGAAGCCAATTGTAACTGAAATCTTACCGGCATCAATATTTTATCTAGCAGAAGAGTATCATCAGGGATTTTATAAGAAAAACCCTGATGAGTATAAAGCGGAGCGGGTGACGTCTGGTCGTGATACTTTTATAGAGGTGAATTGGTAGGAGATAAGCATATGTTGGATAAAAGTAGATAGTGATTCAGCAATATTTGATGATATGAATTTAACCTTTAATTCGCAAGCGTTTGGTCCTTGAGGGTACTATGTTAATGACATCAATATGGTTTTGATTCTCATGGATAGCATAGTAAATTATGTAATTTAATATTGTATGCCTACTTTTACCATAGATTCTCCTTCGTAGCCCTTTGAAGTCACCATTCTTTACTGATTTCCATATATTAGGATTACTCGAAAGAAGACTCTCAATATAATTTAGGATTTCGTCTTCTCTCGAGTACCACCAGTTTAAGGTATCTTCTCCTTGTTCAGCAAAGAACTCCTTATTGCGATTTAAACATAAATGAAATTCTTCTGTAAATACAATATGAAAATGCAAATTATTTTCTTTCTTCATATCTTTTAGCCTTCAATTCATTGATGGTATAACGCTTCATCTCTGGGTTATTTAAGTATCTCAGTAGTGAAGCTTTAAGTTCTGGGTTTTCCTCAATTTCTTTTTCTAGGTCTTGATCATATTTTTTTCAAATTCGTTTTCGGGGTTCTCAATTTCTATTGAAACAAGTTTTCCATTAAATAAAAAGGCACCTGATTTCTCGCCATTTAAAGCCTCAAATATTTTTTGTTTTGTGTGCTTATTTAATGAATTCATTTGGCCTCACCTCATAGTCATTATAACAAATTACTATATGAACACCTTAAGCATAAAGGACTTTTTCATGTATACGTATTGTCGGTTATATCAGCTTATAGCTGCTCTAAAAGCTCATTTGTTCGTTTTTGTTCAATAAGAAGTTCTTCTAGTAGATTTCTTTTGGTTTTTTTCTTTACCTCTTTTTAACTACCTCAAATTTCGTAGCATTCACTTAAGGATTATTTCTGTTATCAACCCCCAACTCATTCTATCTTCGATCTGTTTTTAGATTCCATTCATTTCAGTTGGAGCCTGGGTTGAAGCAATGACAATCTGTTTACCTTCTGACGAAAACAAATTAAACAGATGAAAAAAATCATCTTGAGTAAATTCCTTAGCGAATAAACCATCAAAATGATCGAATAACAAAATATCTGCTTTTGCTAGAGTCTCCTTAAACTGTCCAGAATTTCCCTTAGCAATTTATTGTGTAAAATAGTGATAAAAATACTTTTCGGTTAAATAAAGAATGATTCTCGTTGTGTCGTTTTTGATGATTTCGTTGGCTATAGCATGTAATAAATGAGTTTTCCCACTTCCAGCGGGTCCTTGGATGGTTAAAGGATTGTAGGCTTTTATAGGGGCTTCTGCAACAGATCTAGCGGCTACTTCGGCAAATCGGTTTTCACTTTTTACGGAGAAGGAACTGAATGTATATTGCTTTTGGATAGGTAAGGATAATTTATTAATAAAGAATCGATTACATTATCAGTAGAGATCGATTCATTAATTACTACGTTGATCTCGTTTTTTTTGTTTGTGACATTAAAAATTTGTTTTTCTAGAAGTGACTTGTATCTAGATTCAAGCCAATCTCGTGCAAATTCATTTCCTGCATTTATCGTGGCCTGGTTAAGTTCTTGATTTAGTTCAATTAATTCAGTGGGCTTAAGCCAAGTTTCAAAGCTTGGTTTGGCGATCTCCAATGCAATTAAGTACAGGACACGTTCCCAAACTTCATTGCACAATTAAACGCACCTCTTTTTAATATTTCCATATTTATTATCAATCTTAACAAGAAGAATTACAAGTCCATGGCATAAAAAAAGGAATACAAGTACAAGCCTAGAATAAGTAACCGTAAGGGCATAAGGGGGATTTAAAGGTGAACAAACAACAATTACTAAATATTTATACGAAAGAGCTAAGGATGGAACCGGTTGAGGCTGGATGGAAGCGTGAAAGTACAGAGTTTGTGACGAGGCATATATCTCTTCATAATGATAAAGGATTTATCCTTTACTCTAATTTAACGGAAGAAAACGCTGATAAAATGATTGAAGAGGAAATGGAGTATTTTAAGAGTTTGTCTCAATCATTTGAATGGAAATTATATGATTATGATCAGCCGGTAAATTTAAAAGAACGGCTTGTGGCAAAAGGATTTACAGTTGAAGATTCAGAAGCTTTGCTAGTATTGGATCTAAACTCAGCCGCAACTGTGGTAGAACATAAGATTCCAGCTGAAATTAAACCAATCATTACCGAACAAGGAATCGACGCAATTGTGAAATTGGAAGACGAGATTTGGGGTACACCTCATGCAAAACTGGGTGAACAGTTAAAACGCAACCTAACAAAAGACCCAGATCACCTTTATCTTTATGGAGCATACGCAGATGGGAAATTGGTGAGTGCTGCATGGATGTACCTGCACGAGAATACATCCTTTGGGAGTCTTTGGGGAGGGTCCACCTTACCAGAGTATCGGAACAAAGGCTTTTACACTAGTTTACTAGCTGTCAGAGCTGGACAAGCCATGAAAAAGGGGTATACGTTACTAACCGTTGATGCTAGTCCAATGAGCTCACCTATTCTCCAAAAAAGAGGATTTCAATTTTTAGCGTATACAAACCCTTGTCTGTCACCGAAATTTGAATAGATTGAAAAAACGTTAGTAGCTAGCTAGACTGCTACATACGTCTTTTTACCAGTATAGGAGGTATTAAAAAGTCACAAAGATATAGCTTCCTACAAGGAGATGACTTTGCTTTTGTTACAAACAGAGTAAGTAGTCATTTATCTACTTCGCTTTCTTAATAACTGCAAGTATATTGGGTGTTATTACAGCCATGTTATCTGGGGTATTGTTGAAAGTAATGATGTATTTTGTAATAGGATCCGAAGATCTAATAGGCCAAGTGAGTACTCCATTGCAATTGCTTCTGGGTATTATTGTTTCTTTCTTATATATTTTGCTTTTTTCTACTTTAGGATATTTAGCTGGTATTCTTTCACAGCTTAGTAAGCTTTTTGTATTTTTATTACCTGGGTTATTTTTTGGTACCTTGATTTTAGGGATGAGATCAAACGGAGAGTCAACAATTATTGTTGAGACCATAAAGTTCTTTAGTGAAGAATCTTCATTCCTGTTATTTGTGACAAAGATCATGGTAGTTGTGTTTGTTTTATTCTATGGATCTATTGTCGTTTCAAATAGATTGGAGGTAAGAAAATGACAGTAATAATAGTACTACTGATGATAGTACCCATAGCTATTTTTATGAAAAAAATAACAAGCTACAGAGGAAGATTTGCAATATTGCTCCAAATTCACTCAAGAGTTCCCAATCAGACAATTTACTAACAAAAAAATATTCGATGAAGATTTCCGACATATCGAAGGAACCCAATTGCTTTATTTACGAGTTCCAAAGAATATAAGGGTAACTGGAGAAGTTACGATTGTTGAAGGAAAATAGTGAAAATTTCATCTGTAAAAAATGAAAAAATTGAAATGTTACTTGTCCAAACGAATAAGATACTTTGCCAATGACATTAAAACAACTTTAACGTCACAGGCATAGCCATTCTTTTTTAACTTATTATGGTTTGAACTCTTCCAACCTGTCCATCTGTAAGACGAACTTTTATTCCATGAGGGTGGAAGGGCGAATTTGTTAGAAGGTCTTTGACAACGCCACGGGTTGTTTTCCCGGTTCGTTGATCTTGTTTTAATACAATTTCAACCTGTAGTCCAGCATGTATATCTTTTCTGTTTTGTCCATTCATCTTTATTCCTCTTCTCTTATATGGTGACTAGAAGCTATTGGAGTTTTGCATATTAATGGTATAATGAAAAGTAATCTAAATCAACTTATACTTGGAGGCAACATGTTAACTTTTGAACAAAAACTAGCTATTATTGAAAATTTTACAGAATTGAATAGAAATGATGTATCCCTTAAACGTGTAAATTTCCATTATGAAGAAAGTGCAAGTGATAAGAAAAATGTAGTGTACCACTTACACCCAAATGGAAATGGGTATGTATATGCGGAATATTTAAGCGGATATGATACAGATGATAAAGGAATGGTGAATATTCGTGATTTCTCTGAGGATGAGTTACGTTCAGTTATCGAGAAATCCATTTTATCACTAGCTCCAAGATCGACATCAGAGTCTGCAATTGTTGGGGATTCCGAAGAAGAGCGTTGGATAAATGCTGACAACCAATCACTAATCTTAGTGAATGAAGATGATATGTGGAATGTGTATGCTGGTTTAAACCTTGATGGAACCTTTCTTTCTTATAATGAAGCAAAGTCCTATTTAGATGAAGAAGGTTTTAGACGGGAATTCGACAAAGAAATCACTACTATATAGGTAGAGAATACTGAAAAAGTAATATCTTTTCAAAAAAAGAGTTAACTAAAAAGAACTATGTTGATTGGAGCGGAGGACACTTGACTCCTGCGGGAGCAGTGGGACAGGTGAGACCCCGCAGGCGCTTGCGCTGAGGAGGCTCACCGCCCACCCCGCGGAAAGCAAGTGTCTGGAGCGGAAATCAACAGGTGTTTTTAGCACATACTTTTAAAAAAATAGACTTTTTCAGCAGTCGCATATAGGTACTTGGATTTTTTTAATAAATGTTTAAAAAGATTTCGTTTAAAACGCATTTCCCTGGATATACTAATTAGGCAAGATTAAATTGTAATTTTGTGTACTATTTACATGCTAGGAGGCAACAAGTAATGGAACGTGGTAAAGTAAAATGGTTTAATGGTGAAAAAGGTTTTGGATTCATTGAGCGTGAAGGTGGAGAAGATGTATTTGTACATTTCTCAGCTATTCAAGGAGAAGGTTTTAAATCATTAGACGAAGGTCAAGAAGTAACTTTTGACATCGAAAATGGTCAGCGTGGCCCTCAAGCGACAGACGTTCGCAAAGCATAATAAACTAATAAAAAAACAGACTCGGGGAAAAATTCGAGTCTGTTTTTTACTTATATCCTGCCAACCATGATTTGAAAGAGTAACAAACCAGCAATCCCCCAAATAATTACGGAAGAAATTCGATTGATTCTTTTTTGCCAGATCCTTGTTGAATCTACTTTTCCAATCAATTTCCCTACGAACGCTAAAAAGAAAAACCAACTCCAAGAAATGAGTAAGCATCCCAATGTAAATAAATACTTTGCTGAACCTTCATACGCAAGTGAACTCGTACCAATGACTCCAATTGTGTCTATGATCGCATGGGGATTCAGTAGTGAAACAGATAGAGCAAAGGTTATTTGTTTTTTAGTAGTAAGGGCTTGGTATTCTTGAGATCGAGCTATATCGTTTGTTCTCCATATTGACCATCCCATATAAAGTAAGAAAACAATACCTAGAATTAATAAAATACCTTTGACCCACGCAATTTGAAAAATTAACAGTGAAATACCTGAAATTGCAAGTAGTATCAGGAAGCTATCACATAAAGAAGCCGTTAAGATGACTGGCAACACTCGTGAAAAAGTGGGCTGAGAAGCACCTTGATTAATAACAAAAATATTTTGAACTCCTAAAGGAAGAATTAGACCTACCGCAAGTAAGGTTCCGTGAAAGAAAGAAATCATTAAACTAAACTCCAATCTCGAATAAAAAAAACCGAAGTGATGTACACCTCGGCTTTATTCTTCTACCAACTGCGATCATATTGTCTAGGTGCTGCAATAGTTCCACCAAGCTGAATAGACGCCGTTCTTGCCCAATATGGATCTCTAAGAAGCTCACGAGCAAGAAATATAAGATCTGCCCGATCATTTTGGAGTATTTCTTCGGCTTGATTTCCAGTTGTAATTAAGCCAACTGCACCAGTAGCCATGTCTGCACCATGTTTAATGGTTTCAGAAAACCGAACCTGATAACCTGGATAGGCTTCAATGGGAGCAGGAACGACAGCACCTGAGCTAACATCAATCAGGTCAACACCTTGTTCTTTCATCCATTTTGCGTATGTAACATAGTCTTCAGCTGTTAGACCTTCGGGATGGTAATCATTTGCAGACACTCTGATAAAAAGTGGTCCACTCCAGACTTCTTTCACTGCATCAATAACGTCACGAAGAAATTGATATCGATTTTCAAAATTCCCACCATATTGATCACTTCTTTTATTCGAAAGTGGTGATAGAAATTCATTAATTAAGTAGCCGTGTGCTCCGTGTAGCTCAATAATATCAAAGCCAGCTTCTTTCGCTCGCCATGCACCAGACTTGAATGCTTCAACAGTTTCATGTATTTCTTCAAGTGACATTTCTTTTGGAGTTTTCATTTTTTCATTAAATGCAATGGCAGATGGGGCGAGGATTTCTCCATCAACCATAGCTTTTCTCCCAGCATGGGCAATTTGGATGGAGGTTGCTGCGCCTTGTTCCTTGATCATGCTAACTAATTTCTTTAAACCAGGAATGTGATCATCCTCCCATATTCCAAGATCCTCATTTGAAATACGACCTTGAGGAGTTACAGCGGTTGCCTCAACCATAATAAGTCCAGTTCCGCCTACAGCACGGGTAACGTAGTGAGTTAGATGCCAATTTTCAACTTTTCCATCTTGCTCATGTGAGGAATACATACACATCGGTGACATCACAATGCGATTTTTTAGGGTTACATCTTTGATTTGAAATGGACTAAATAATTTGGTGTTCATTGAAAGGCCTCCTTTATTATTTCGTTTGGCTAAATATAACAAGATTATACCATTGTTACCTTTCAAAAACATAGTTATGTGCTCTCTTGAATTGGGTGATATAATCGAGGAAATGAACAATCGAGAGGGGAAATTATTTTGCTTTGGCAGTCAAAACACCAACTAGTAGACTTGTTATCTAAGTTAGTCGAGCACCCAAGTGTTAGTGGAACCCAGCATGAAATTTCAATGGCAGAATTGATACATATGAAGCTACAACAATTATCTTATTTCAAAGAGAATCCAGATCACTTGCAGCTCAACCCGATTAGTGATGGGCGTCTATTTGTAACCGCTCTAGTAAAGAAACCAAGTTGTTCAAAAACGGTTATTCTCTTAAGCCATTTTGATGTAGTAGGGGTGGAGGATTTCGGGAACTGGAAAAACCTTGCGTTCCGACCACAAGAATTAACACAAGAATACTTGAAAAATAAACATTTATTTTCATCAACTGTTCAAGAAGATATCGAAAGTGGAGACTGGCTGTTTGGACGAGGTTCGATGGATATGAAAGCTGGACTAGCTCTCCAAATGTCCATGATTGAAAGAGCTGTTAACGGAGAATTCGAAGGAAATCTATTATTACTACCAGTTCCAGATGAAGAGGTTAACTCGGCGGGAATGATTGGCGCTGTTCCAAAGCTCGTTGAATTAGCGAAAACGTATGACCTCGAATACACAGCGTGTCTTAATTCTGAGCCGATGTTTTCGAAATATCCTGGAGACGAAAATTTCTATATGTATACAGGATCAATAGGGAAAACGTTACCAGGTTTCTTTTGTTATGGAAAAGAGACGCATGTTGGGGAACCTTTCTCAGGTCTAAATGCCAATTTAATGGTTTCAGAATTAACGAAGGTATTGGAGCTAAACACTGACTTTTGTGAAGTAGTTGATGGAGAAGTGACACCACCACCAACGAACTTAATGCAAAAGGATTTAAAATTGGAGTACAATGTCCAAATTCCTCATTCGGCAGTTACCTTGTTCAATGTCCTATTTATGGAGCGTTCATTAAAGGAAATGACGGACATGTTAATTGATAAGATGGAAATAGCAGCTAGGAATATTGAACAGTACTATATGGAGCATGTAGAGCAATACAGAAAAATTGAAACCTTTGAGCATCAGGAAATGAATGTGAATGTCTTTACATATGAACAATTGTTGGAGATAGCCATTGAGAAATTTGGAAAAGAAGAAATTGAGAGAAGACAGAATTATTTGCAATCCAATCGATTTGAACAAGGAGATCGCGATTTTTCAACGAAGCTAGTGCAGGACCTAGCGCTCATTTGTAAAGAACACTCCCCTATGATTGTGCTATTTTACAGTCCGCCGTTTTATCCAGCAGTTTCGTCAAGTCATGAAGGTATCATTTCCTCTATTAGAGATCAATTGATCCACTATGCAAAAGATAAATTTGACATTGAGATTAAACCTTTACATTATTTTTCTGGACTTTCAGATTTAAGTTTTATTGGATTGAAGGATTCAAAAGAAGAATTAGATCCACTTTTAATGAATATGCCTTTATTTGAAAAGGGATATGTACTTCCGTTTGAAGAGCTAGCTTCTCTAAAAGTGCCGGTTCTTAATGTAGGACCATTCGGGAGAGACCCCCATCAATGGACAGAACGACTTCATGTACCGATTAGTTTTGAAGTCTTTCCTGATTTAATAGCGAAAACGATTGATGAATTGTTTCAGTATGGAAAGGCGTAGATAAGGGAGAGTTGTTCCCAGGGTTATAATTGGACCAGCAGTGAATAAGTATTTAGTCCTCATTTAATTTACGAGGAGAGAAAAGATGAGAATATACGTATTGAATTCATTTAAGAGCTCAAAAATGCCTACTTATGGGTTGTGGAGTAACATATTCTGACTTCCTGTTTTCTGGAAGGAAGAAAAGCTAAAATGTTGACGAATATTGTTTTCATTTTTTTATGAGGATTGTGTGACCTCATTGCTACTACTAATAGATAGGGTTTTCGAAAGCAAATAACATAAACAAGCAGCACCTATTAATAAAATCATCGAGATTATAAAGGAAATCGTATATCCCCCTGTTAAATCAAACAGAAGTCCAGGTAGAAATTCCCCAATGGCTGAACCTAATTGATGGCTTAGAAATAGCCAACCTAAAAATCAAGCCTACTGGATACTGTCTAAGACACAGGAAGTCCTAAGTCTATGGAGTAACAATGAAATAAAAAGTATGCCTGAGCATTACTATGATGAACTAATTATTAGCACGATTGAAAAGCTACAAGTGAGCAAGTAATCCGGGATTTTATTATGACTGGTACTGTGATTGACGAAACAGTAAAAAAAATGGATGAGTCAGCCAACGTATTCTTTTTAGAATATAGAATTAGACATTTAATATATAGTTGGGTACTCGAGTTAAAAGGAATTCCAAAATCAATGAGGCATTATAGTGTTAAGTTACGGTATTAATACGAAACCTGCACCTTTACTATTAGTAGAGAAGAACACGATGTTGTTGTGTTCTTTTTTTTGAAGAAATTATTTGAAAATAATGACAAAGGTAAACAGAAACGTTAAACTAATAAATAGATAGGTATACGGAAAAATAAATAGGTTGAAGATGGAGGAATAAACATGCAGGATGTAATAGCACCTTGTGAAATTCATTGTATCACTCTCCCAACTCCTTTTGCCGTTGGTGATGTTAATGTGTTTGTAGTTGTTTCAGAAAAAATAACCTTAATTGATGCAGGCGTTAAGACTGAGGAAGCATGGGGTCACTTCACCAAAGAACTAGCTAGGATTGGCTATACGGTAGATGATCTTGATCAAGTGGTGATCACTCATCATCATCCTGATCATGTTGGGATGCTTGATTATCTCCCGGCCACTCTACCAGTTTACGGGCACCATTTTAACAGGCCATGGATCACAAAAGACCCTGAATTCTTTGAACGCCATGATCTATTTTACAGGGATCTATTCTTGAACTTAGGGTTAAATGAAGCCTTTTTATTAAAATCTACTCAGCTAAAAGCTCCACTTGCATATAGTTGTAATCGGCCTTTAACGTATGAACTTAAGGAATGCGATACAATTCCAGGACTACCAGGATGGACGGTACTTGAGACTCCAGGTCATGCTCAAAGTCATATTGCAATGTATCACAAGGAGTGTCAAGTTCTGCTTGGTGGAGATTTATTACTAGGTCATATTTCATCCAACCCTTTATTTGAACCACCTATGGAAGGAAACGAACGGCCTAAAACACTATTACAATATAATGAATCTTTAAGGAAAATTCGTAACCTACAGTTGAAAGTGGTCTACACTGGACACGGTGAGGAAATTACTGAGGTCAAATCACTCATCACCGAACGATTACATAAGCAAGAAAGGCGGGCAGAAGCCGTACTAGAAATGCTGAAGGAACAACCTATGAATGCTTTGCAAATATGTCAGCAAATCTTCCCACAAGTGTATAAAAAGGAGATCGCCCTGACGTTGTCAGAAACTCTTGGTCAGTTGGATTACTTAGAAGAGGAAGGTTACATTAGAGTCGACACAACACAAGCTGTGTGGATGTTTCATTACATATAAAGGTGGAACTAAAAAGATGAAATTGAACGGAAAAAACATTGTCATTACTGGTGCTTCAAGTGGGATCGGAGAAAAAATCGCATACAAAGTTGCAGAAAACGGTGGAACTCCTATTCTTTTAGCAAGAAGTGTAGATAAACTAAAAATAATTTCTGAAACAATTGAAGAGAAATATCTTGTTCCCTGTCCCTTCTATCAACTCAATATTCAGGAGCTTGATAAAGTTAAGGAGACATTTCGAGATATATTAGAAGAAATCGGAACCGTTCATGTTCTTGTCAATAATGCTGGGTTCGGAATCTTTGACCATGTAGCGGATGTTAACCTTGAAGATATGAAAGCTATGTTTGAAGTCAATGTTTTTGGATTAATTGCCTGTACGAAAGCTGTTTTACCAGGAATGTTGGAAACTAACGATGGTCATATCATTAATATTGCATCCCAAGCGGGAAAGATTGCCACACCGAAATCTAGTGTATACTCAGCATCCAAACACGCGGTATTAGGGTTCACGAACAGTCTTAGAATGGAAGTAGCTGAAACCAATATTCACGTCACAGCGGTAAATCCTGGACCAATTCGGACAAGATTTTTTGATATCGCAGACAAATCCGGAACCTATGTAAAAAGCGTTGAACGGTTTATGTTAGGATCTGATTTTGTTGCTCAGAAAATAGTTGATTCCATGCTTACATCTAAACGAGAAATTAATTTACCCGGCTGGATGAATGCAGGTAGTACAATGTTTCAGCTGTTTCCTGGATTGATGGAGAAAATTGCAGGTAGAGCGTTTTTTAAGAAGTGAGTAAAAATAAGCAAATAGAAGTAGGAAGGAATCCGTGTATAAGGACATTTGAGTCATTGTACACGGTTTTTACTTTTCCTAGACTAGTTTCTTGGAGGAGAAGACAATTTGGAAAATGAACGTTTAAAAATATTTGATGAACACAGAAATGAAGTTGGTGCTGCTACTCGCAGTGAAGTACATAAAATGGGCTACTGGCATGAAACATTTCAATGTTGGTTGCTTGCTCAGTAGGAATGATGATAGGACATACATTTATTTTCAACTGCGTAGTAATTCCAAAAAGGATTTTCCTAACCTGCTGGATATCACAGCAGCGGGACATCTTTTATCTCATGAAACCATTTATGAAGGAATAAGAGAGGTAGAAGAAGAACTCGGGATTGGTGTAACATTTAATGATTTAGTATCTTTGGGTATTATCAAAAACAGTATTAAACACGCGGATTTCATTGATAATGAGTTCTGTCATGTTTTTCTACTCGAAGCTAACCTCACCATGGAAGAGTTCAAACCACAAGTTGAGGAAGTAGCAGGCATATTAAAAGCAGAGTTCAATCATTTTAGCGACTTGTGGTCTGGAAAAAGAAACGAAATAAGAGTAGAGGGTTTTGTTTTAGACAAGGCTGGTGAAAGAGTTCTCATAGATAAATTTGTGGAACGAAGACATTTTGTACCATACGAGGAGACATATTTTCAGGTAGTTATAGAAAAAATTAGTGAGAAAGTATAAGTTGCATTCCAATCCATTTCATGCATGTTTTCAAGACTAAATGGTTAAAGTAACATCATGTTTATATAACTGAGGAGGTCAAGCCATGGAAAGCACAAATGAGTTTGTAGAGAAGCTAAACGAAAAGCAGGAAAAAGATGAAAAGAATAAAAAGCGTCAAGGCGGAATTCCAAGCGAGAAATTACCGAATAAGAAACACTAAACGGAGATCGCCATTTTGGCGGTTTTTTTTTATGTTCAAAAAACCATGAATAGTTGGAAAAACGTTCCATTATCCAGGAAAGTAGTTTATAATCTTTAGAACTATTAGAAAAGGGAGAGTCCTTACATAAGCATCTTGTCCCACGTTATCCGAACACTCCAGAGGAATTTTGGGGACCAACGGAGGTTTATGGGTGTAAAGATGCCTCCAATGGTGGATAATCACAAAGTTTTACAGTTTTGCGTAAAAATGAAGTCATACCTCGAGGGAGATGGGTATGGAGAGTAATATCAAGACGGAATTTTCATGGGTAGGTAGTGATGCGAATTACCTGGATGAGCCTAACATTGAAATAGTCAATGACGTTGTAATTGGTAGATTTGGGGGGAATTCAAAAGCTGGACAATATAAAAACGAAGATGGTTGTTTAGTTTGGACATCTAAAGAGTATGATTGGGAGTTGGCTATATTACTAGATGCACACAAAACAGCAGAAAGTGCTGAACTAGTCGTCCAAACCTTTGAGCAAGAAAAAATAAACATTCAGACCCTATTAAAGCTACCAGTCAATGAAGCCTTTAAAAAAATGGATACATACATTTTAGATATTTTTCAAAATCCGAATTTTCTCATTGCATGCAAAAATGTAACTGGTGAAACTGCTTGTTTAATCGTTCTCAGGAAAAAACAATATCTTTGGTGGTTTTCAATCGGTGACAATGTTCTGTACTTATTCCATCCTGATCTTGTGAAGCTCGGACAATATCAACTATCCCAAAGAAATTATTATGAATGGGTAGGGCAAGTTAATACATTTGAATTAAGTGTTCCGTGCTATAGCACAGGTAAAAGAGAACTAAGAACGGGGGAAAATCATATTTTTCTTACTACGGATGGCTTACTTGAATGCCCGAATACAAATTTTAAAGACCCGAGAGAAATAATAAAACGATTTACTAACTCTTCAATTGAGCATGGTGTTGAAGAACTATTTATTGAAATTGTGAAAAAGAATGTGCGTGATAGTACTACAATCGTTACTTGGAAAGTAAATAACATTGAACAGGCAAGCTTACCGAGTGATCTTTAATTTAATTTATCAATCGAGGGTGTTTGGATATTGAAAACCTGGATAAAACATGAGGACTCAAATAATAAATACGTTGCGACCTTTACCTTAAGTGAGAGAGACATTTTTGCTCGGAAGTTTTTCAGCTGGTTTTTTTTATAGCAGGAAGGTTCCATCCTATTTTCTCACATACGAATTTGAAGACAAATTACCTTCAATTGAAGAGGCTACAACGATAGTCAAAACGTATGGTCGCCATTTTGATGGTGGGAAACTTGTAAGGAAAGCAACTCCTCCTAATGGTAATATAAAAGTTTCACTTTATAACAATTTCCCCCTATAGAAATTGTAACCAATTATTATTCCATTCCTAGACAACAGAAAGCCAATTTTTTTGGTTAATAGACTCGAAACAAAGGATAAAATTAGGTATAATAAAATCTAGTGAAGTATGCTATATTTTCGATTATCAGTAATATGTAAGCGTATTTTTTTATTTCAATATTTAAATCTGAAAGCGAGTGTTCATAATGGGTCGTAAGTGGAACAATATTAAAGAAAAAAAGGCAGCAAAAGATAAAAATACAAGTCGTATTTATGCAAAGTTTGGTCGTGTTATTTATGTTGCAGCCACACAGGGCGAACCAGATCCAGAACTAAACCAGAACTTAAAATTTGTCCTAGAGCGTGCAAAAACATACAATGTGCCTAGAACAATCATTGATCGTGCAATTGAAAAAGCTAAAGGTAGTTCGGATGAAAACTATGATGAACTTCGTTATGAGGGCTTCGGACCAAATGGTTCAATGATTATCGTTGATGCACTAACAAACAACGTGAACCGTACTGCAGCAGAAGTGCGTTCAGCATTTAGCAAAAACGGAGGGAACATGGGAGTAAGTGGATCTGTTGCCTATATGTTTGACGCTACAGCTGTCATCGGTCTTGAAGGTAAAACTGCAGACGATGTTCTTGAACTATTAATGGAGGAAGATGTAGACGTACGTGACATTATAGAAGAAGATGAAGCGGTTATCGTTTATGCTGAGCCAGACCAGTTTCATGCAGTTCAAAAGGCATTCAGGAATATTGGCGTTACTGAATTTACTGTAGCGGAACTCACCATGCTTGCACAAAATGACGTAACAATTCCTGAAGATGGACAAGTGAAGTTCGAGAAATTAATTGATGCATTAGAAGATATAGAAGATGTTCAACAAGTCTACCACAACGTGGATTTAGGGGAATAACATATGAAGGCAGACCTTTGTAACAAAAAGGTCTGCTTATTTTGATATTAAAAAAATTAGTAGATTAAAGTAGTGAACATTAAAAGGAGCGACATACAATGAACTCAAAGAATCCTTTACTAGAAGCCTTTAAACAAACAACTCATCAAGTAGGTGGCCATGGAAAAAGAGACATCAACGTTCTGAAAGAGTCAATTAGTAATATTGCTGGTCATGAAGAAAGCGACCTGTATGGTTCTGGTAAGATCATAGAAGACTTTCAAGAAAAGATGGCCAAGTATTTAGGGAAAGAAGCTGCGGTATTTTTTCCAAGTGGAACGATGGCCCAGCAAATTGCGCTACGAATATGGTGTGATCAAAAAGAGCTCAAAACAGTTGCTTACCATCCTTTGTCACATTTAGAAATTCATGAAGAAGATGGTTTAAAAGAATTACATCATATTAAGACTATTTTGTTAGCAGATAAAAGCAGAGTGATTCAGTTGGAAGATGTTGTGAATCTGGACGAAGATATTGCTTGTCTTCTGCTTGAGTTACCACAACGTGAGATTGGTGGTCAGTTACCAAGCTACCAAACGCTTGAGTCCATCTCATCTTATTGTCGTGAGAAAGGAATCCAATTACACTTAGATGGAGCTAGACTCTTTGAAATTCTGCCATTTTATCAAAAGTCAGCTATTGAGATATGTAATCTTTTTGATAGTGTGTATGTGTCTCTTTACAAAGGAATTGGTGGGATTGCCGGAGCCATATTGGCTGGAGATGAAGAGTTTATAAAGGAATCCAAGGTATGGAAAAGACGGCACGGTGGTGACCTAATTAGCCTGTATCCTTATATCGTTAGTGCGGATTATTATTTTACTCAAAGAATACATAAAATGGAGCAGTATTATAAAGAAGCGAAAGAACTTGCAGGATATTTCAACAAATGCCATGCTGTTTCAACGATCCCATTAGAACCAGTTTCAAACATGTTCCATGTTCATTTTGATGGACCAAAAGAGAAGCTTGAATCCATTCTAATTGATATTTATGAAGTAACTGGTATTGGTTTAACGGGTAATTTAAGAGAAGTAAATGAGAAGTCTTGTTACTACGAAGTAAGTCTTGGGGATCAGTATTCTAATCTTTCCAAAGAAGGAGTAAGAAAAGTGTTCGAAATGCTTGATGAAAAAATGATGCAATTACATGGCACACAGGAAACCTAAAACTGGAAAAGGTAATAATGTTAAATTTCGTAAATTTCCGTTTAAGAAATGCGAGCCTTTATAAAATAAGGGTCGCATTTTTTCATAAGCAGTGTAATTCACAAAAAAATGGGGTTAGGTCTAATGAAAATGGGGGTTATATCATTGGAAATTAAATATAAAGAGAATCCTTTGTGGAAAGTGACGGGGGCCATTTGGTTGGTGGTTGCTTTGCTGAATTTAGGTTTGTTGCTATTTATGTTAGGTGGCAGTCTTCGTGCTTTTGGGTTAATAGTGAGTCCACTTTTATTGTTAACAGTTGTGGCTAGCACAATGCTATCTGTTTTTTACTTTAGACTTAAAAATACTGATTATTTGAAGCTCAACAATAATGTACTTTCCATTCACATAGGTTTAATTAGACGCAGGAAAGAGATAGCAGTTCATGAAATTGAAAAGGGCGTAGCATTGGGGAGTAAATATATATTGCTACTGAAAGATGGAAAAGAAGTTACGATTAATCAAGAACTCATGAAATATAGAGACTTTGAAGAGTTAAAGGCGATGTTAGAACAGGATAAATATGTGGAGATGTAAAAATTGCGGTTGAGGAATACCTGTTCCACTATCGTTTGCAAATAAAAAGAAAGAAGACTTGTAAAAAGTCTTCTTCCTTCATATTTCAGATATATCCTTTACCACCTGTGAGCCTTAGCGTTACTTCTTAGTATAATGTTTGTTTGCGACATGGTTGTATGCCCATTAACTTGAGATTTTGAACGCTTTGGTCTTGTCCAATTATGGTGAAACTGCTGAGAATGTGGATCTAATTGATCTATATAGCTCATAGTCATTCACCTCATAGTTAGGATTGGATTCTGAAACAGTGATATTGCAAGAATATCATTTAAAAGTATTTGATTAATTGGCTAAAAAAATACATCCTCAACATATATAGCTATATTCCCGGGGAGGATTAATATGGAGATTAGAAAACTAGGTATGGATGAGCTGCCACCAATGGAATTATTACTACTTGCTGACCCATCTGAAAAGTTAGTTGAAGAATACTTAAGAACGGGTGACTGCTATGTCGCTGAAATTAAATAACGTAATAATTGGAGTTTACGTTCTACTTCCAAAGAGCCTTGGCAAGATTGAATTAATGAATGTTGCGGTTGAAGATAATCATCAAGGTAAAGGGTTTGGGAAACATTTAGTATTGGATGCTGTTAAAAAGGCTAAGAAAGCTGGTTACAATACAATTGAAGTGGGAACTGGAAATTCGGGCATAGATCAACTGGCGCTATATCAAAAATGTGGTTTTAGAATGGTCAGTATTGACAAGGACTTTTTCACAAGAAATTACTCAGTGGATATCTTTGAAAACGGGATCCAATGTGTAGACCTGGTCCGGTTATCTAAAAAAAATATAATTTTGGCCATACTATAGATACGTTAACTTTCCTCTTCAAAACGGAAAAGATGTACGTTATTCGCTTCACTTCACAACTACGGCTCAAGCTGCTTACCCCGGTGATGGCATGGAAAGACCTTGGAGTGTGGTGAATAGGTAACAAACACAGGATCTCTTGTGGCGGATCTATTGCATAATTACCTTTTGGAAATTTGGGCGAGAGTCCATAAAATGCGGATTTTTGAAATGACAAATAACCCGGTTGCAAGGGAACTGACTGGTTACCTTTTGGTACGTTGGAGGAACACACATTATTGCTTATGCAAAAGCGCTTGAGATGGCAACGGGTGTGGATGTTGGAAAAATGCTCCCAGTTCCAAGTCCAGATAATAGTAAATTTGACGCTGCGAAAAAGTTTATGGATCAAGGCTATTATAATGTACCTCATAGATGGGGCGAATCTGAATACAGAGATATAAAGGGAATATGGAAAGGGAAAAATCCAGTAACAGGTGAACCTTTAAGAGTAATAGATGGTATGTCAGAAGGTGAACCTGTTCCAAACCTTGAAGAGCTTCCAGAAGAATTTGCACCCGGAATTGACAGAGATGATGATGAGCGGATTCTGAAAAGATTGATGAGTAATCTATAATATGCTTATCGAGCGATTCTTCAGTTAGTGAAGGGTCGTTTTTTCATGTTAGATATGTAAAAACGATGGGATCCAATATCTGAACCATTTATGCACATGTTTCAGAGAAATCTAGAACAGCTTTGGAGATAGAATTCGTCAATGGTTATCCTAGTTGCCTTGATCGTATTCGTAAGTGTCTTGATCATCTCATCTCATAAAAAATTTAAAAAATTCCTTATCTATGTAACGTTTTATTCCCCCAATTCGACTTATAAAATGAGGTGATCAATATGCTGAAAAGAACTTTAATCGGACTTATATTAGCTTTTTGTTTGTTTTTAGTAAGCTGTGTTCAGCAAAATCAAGGAAACACCAATACCGATCAATTTAAAGATATTTCGGGGTATGTAATGACAGCCAATGGGGACCGTATCCTTGTTACAGAAAAAGTAAGTGTGGAAGAGAAGGCACACCCTAGTGCAGCAGTTTATACAATAACTGAGGATACACAAATCGTGTCGGAGAAAGGAGAAAGCCTTTCTAAGACTGATATAAAGGTCGGAACTCTAGTTGAAGTGTGGCACACAGGAATCGTGGCTGAATCCTTTCCTACCCAAGCAACGGCCTTGAAAATCCTGGTTCATACCAATGAAGAAAAAAGCAATCATGCAAAAGCAATTGCTGTAGCCGTTGAAACGTTAGACCCAAACATTACATGGTGGGTAGTATCAGTTGTGAAATTTGAGAACAATATGAAGTTCAATTCTCCGAGCTTTCGGGTGAGTTTAAGCCTGTAGTGGTGAAAGTGAATGAGAGCTTTAAAGTTATAGAGTAGAAAAACTGATGATAAGGCCCATTCGGTTGGCGAGTAGGTCTTATTTTCTTTGAAATTCTATTTTAGACGAAACCATTTATGAAACTTTTCGTAACTATTATGACTCTTCCAATTTTTTCAGGAGTATAATATGAATATAGATACTTTATATTGTTTGCTAACTTCCAGCTGGAAGAATGAATAAGTTCAGGAGGATAAAAAATGCCCTATATTAATGTTCAAATTACTAAAGGTGCCACTCGTGAGCAGAGGGAACAAATTGTAAAGGAGTTCACTGCAACCCTGGTTCATGTACTCGGCAAAAAACCAGAACATACCCATATTGTCATACAAGAAATTGAAGTTGAAAACTGGGGATTTTCCGGAATGTTGACCGATGATTTTAAAAAGTTGAAATAGTATATGATTACTATTCAAACGTAATTCTGACTAAGGAGTTCATACAATGCAAATTAGCTTTAACATCACAGAATTCATTATGACAGCATTTGTCTGGAAAACTTGCTGCCTTGGCCGAAGGTACTTTCCACCTTTATTTTACCTCCATGCAGTTCAACGATTTCCTTTGCAATCGCAAGCCCGAGCCCAGAACCACCTAATGTTTTATTC
Source organism: Bacillus sp. DJP31 (assembly GCF_049310945.1). Classification (NCBI taxonomy): domain Bacteria; kingdom Bacillati; phylum Bacillota; class Bacilli; order Caryophanales; family Bacillaceae; genus Bacillus; species Bacillus sp. DJP31. The sequence continues at coordinate 82,766 of NZ_JBMERO010000003.1, forward strand.
CTGGACTTTTCCACTCTATAAAAACGTTCAAAAACTTTATCTAGCTCATCTTCTTCTATTCCAATTCCTTCATCTTCCACACTGATGAAAACATAGTCTGTGTCCACGTTTTGTGCTTCAATTTTAATGGTAGAATCAGGATGCGAGTAGTAAATTGCGTTTTGTAACAGGTTAAAGATTACTCTTCTCATTTGGTCGGGTACAATCAAGACAGAAGAGATCTCAGGACTGATCTTTACCGAGATAGATACTTGGTTTTGTTTCAGTTTTATTTCAAGTGGCTGGATACATTCAAGCAATAATTGATCAACATGATAGGCTTTGGGTAGAAATTGCATTTTTCCAGCTTCAAGCTGAGATAACTGAAACAGGTCTTCAATCAATGTACCTAAACGTTCAGTCTCTAATTGAATCGTTTTGAGATACTTCTCTTTTGTCGATTCATCCTCGATAATTCCATCCTGAAGGGCCTCTACATAAGACTGTATGGAAGAAAGTGGGGTTCTAAGATCATGGGAAACGTTGGCAATGAGCTGTTTTCTTGATTCTTCGGATTGTTTTAGCTTAGTAAACATACTTGATAAATTAGCACTCATATTATTAAAGCTTTCAGCAAGTTCCTGCATTTCAAGGGGACCTATTTTAGGGACTGTTCCGTTGAAATCACCATCAGCAACTCGTTTAGATTCCTTTGCAATGGACTGAATGGATTTTAAAATAGGACTAGTCAAAATAAAGTGAGCCACAAAAGATAAGAGAGCTCCTGCTATAGTGATTGCGGTTAATAGGATAATCATATCCTCAGGCAGAAACATTCTGAAGTACGCAATCACTAGGAAGATGATCATAATCACATTGGATAACAGATTGGCCGACAGTAAAATAGTTCTAACCTTCATTTTGGCTACCCTCTAACTTATATCCGATACCCCAAACAGTCTTAATATAGAGAGGACTAGACGGATCGATTTCAATTTTTTCACGAAGGCGCCGAATATGAACATTGACCGTATTCATGTCTCCTTCGTAATCGTAGCCCCATATTTTTTCTAGGAGTTGGGATCTTGAGAAAACTTGTAAAGGGTGATTGGCTAGAAGCCAAAGCAATTCAAACTCTTTGACAGTCAGCTCTATTCGTTCGCCCTTTCTTGTCACCTGTCTGTTGAGTTGGTGAATATTTAAATCACCTATCTCTATATCATGTGAAGAGTCTCGGTTTCTTTGCTGTGTGCTTCTTTTTAAGATATTCCGAATCCTAAGTACCAATTCCTTTGGGCTGAAAGGCTTTGTCATGTAATCGTCGGCTCCAATGGTAAGACCGTGTAGACGATTTTTTTCCTGACCCAAAGCGGTTAGCATGATCAGTGGAACATCGTCCATGAGTCGAATGGTTTCCGCTACCTTCCATCCATCAACCTTTGGCATCATAATATCCAATACAATTAAATCAGGTTTTTCTTGTCTCCATACTTTAAGTGCATCACTGCCTTCATTAGCTGTTCGTACTTCGTAACCCTCTAGCTCTAAATAACGCTTACAAACGTCGATAATATTCGGTTCATCATCTACAAGCAGAATTTTGTACGACATATATTAGATGACTCCATTCATTATTATCCTTGTAGGACGGCAAAACCGAAATCTACATTAAATGCCTTGCACCAGATGACAACTTTATTGTATTCACTAAGATCAATGTCCTTTGGAAGCTCGTAATTTTGTTCCCCTACATTTCCTTTTAGTATTCCTAAAGAAAGGCCTTCGTTTGTTGGCATTCCTTCTTTTACTAAGTAAACATATAAATCAGGTCCATTCGTTACTTTAAACTGTTCGAAACGCAAGAATTGCTCACCGTCAGCATGTAATGTTTTTACAAGCCCTTGTGCGGAATGTTTTTCATCAGCATCTTGAAAATTTCCTTGTCGTTCTATCTCCATATGAATGGGTTCAGAACTTGTTTCATCAGAGTTATCCATTTCGCTTTCTTTGGAGCCTGGTTCTGTTGTTTCCATTTTCTCGCTTTCATTTTTCATCTCGTGCGAAACGGGGATTCCTTCATTTACCATTTCATCAAAAAACAAAGGGGATATAAGCCACCAGCCAACAGACATAGTAATAATCAAGACAATAGACAGTGTAATGATTTTCATTTTCTTCAAGGGTCAACACTCCTTAATGAGTATATTTTCACTAACTATAACGTAGAGGTCTTATTAATCTATAACGAAAACATTACATTTCTATAAACTCTATAACTTAAAATGAAACGTAACCTCTTGTTAAACGTATATATCTTATTAAGTGAAAATTCAGTAATAACAGTTTAGGAGGTCTTTCAGTGGGGCTATTTATACTTATCTTACTAGCTATAATTGTTATATTTTCTATTTTTACCAGTAAGACTAGGCGTGATCATCAACATTCTACAACGTATCACGATAGTTATTCAGATCATGGTAGCGGTGGCGGTTGGTCTGATGGCAGTGGACATGATGGTGGAGGAGGAGACGGTGGTGGCGGCGGAGGAGATTGAACACTTGGCAGCAAGGTAGTAATTTATTTCTAAGGGGGAGTTTGATGCTAAGATATAAATTCAAATTCTTGGCCATTTTATTTCTTTTCGTTGTTGAAATACTTAGTTCAGTTGCTCTTGATTCGATATTTAAGATGGGTATAATTGATTCTATGGCCATTATAAGCTTGCTGTTTTTTGGCCTCATTTTATTTTTTTCATCATCAGGTGATGCCATGACAAATAGGAACATTGCTTCCGCGATGATGGCTTTACTTCCAACTGGACACCAAGAGAAACGACCAAAACCGGAGATTTCACTAAATCCTTTGCTAATAGGTGCATTTTTATTTTTCCTTATTAGTCTTTTAGCTAGCTTACTAAGCTACTGGTTCTTTTAATGTCAAAATAAATCCGTTGCAAGTAGCAACGGATTTATTTTGACATTTATTGTATTGCTTTAATCCTAACATTTACTTGGTGATATTTATTCTTCGCCTCTAAAAACATTACTCAAATCAATTGAAAAATCCTCAAATATATTTACAGGAACATGGTCACCCTTAAAGTAAGTACCAACGTGCTGATACGATCCTTTGTTCAAAAAATAAACATCAACAGTTTCATGAATTGGATCTACAATCCAGTATTCCTTAATATCTGCTCTTTCGTATCTGTTGAATTTAACCAGTTTGTCCTTTTTTGCAGTGGAGGGAGAGAGAACTTCTACTACTAAATCCGGAGAATCAACTATCCGTTTATTACCAATTTTACTTGTATCACAAACTACAACTAAATCAGGTGCTACCCACTCTGTAACCTTGTTTAAGATCTCAGTTTCATCTGATAAACATACATCTATCGGAGAGACAAACAATCTGCACTTTTTTCCTCTTAGATATAGCCCGAAATCAACTGATAACTGGGTAACGACATCCTGGTGTTTAAGTGTCGGAGAGGGTGACAAGTTGTAGATTTGTTCATCAATCACTTCGTACTTCACGTTATCATCTAATGTTAAATATTCAGCATAGGTAAAATTATCATTTTTTTGTGGTAGAGCCATAAATTCACCACCTTTGTGTTAATTACTGTAATTATATCAATTAGTTGAAACTATTGCATTAATCCTAGTTTTTATTGTGAGTAATGAATTTAATTTTTCTTCAGTTTAACGGGTGACGGCGAAAGTCAAGTGAAAAAACCTATTCCCTTAAGGAATCGGTTTTTTGCGGTACCCCTTCAAAGCAAATGTTTTGAAACGTGTTATTTACGTTTTAATTTGGGTAGTTGCATTATTGATTTATGAAGCATTCACCTTACTTCCTGAACCTTGGGGATATTTCCATTATGGTTGGTGGAGCTTGTGGCACACTGCACTTGTTAACCCTATTCTTTTGTTCACGGTCGTACTGTTTTATAAGTGGATTTGCAAGCTAGAGGGAAGGCCTGATATTCAGTAAGGAAAACGTTACTCTACTAATTGAAGTAGCGCTTTTTTTAATGCACAAAAATAGAAGGTAACTAGCTATGAGGTATAGAATTATAACTTACAAATACTATAAGGGGGAAAGTGGAATGACTAAATTTGGTTTATACGGAAAGATACTTGCAAAAGAAGGTGAGCGTGACGCATTAGTTGATATATTGCTAGATGCTGCTTCGTCATTGCAGGAATTGGAGGATTGTGAGTTATATATCGTAAATGTGTCTGACACTGAGCCAAATACTGTGTGGGTATATGAGGTATGGAGTGATCAGAATGCTCATCAAGCCTCACTCACATTAGAATCAACCCAAACACTAATTAAGCGGGCTAAGCCAATTATTGCTGGCATGGAAAGAATGAATATGCTGGTTCCAAGAGGTGGTAAGGGTATTAGTTAAGGCGTAGTTAGGACATGTACATAATTCTAAGTAATCGAAATGTTAAAGGAGCCTTGAAATTCAGGCTCCTTTTTCCTGCTTTCTTCACCACTGTTTCATTCACTGGTTTGTCAAATACTCATACACCACATCCTGAACAATCTCGTGCAAGTCTTCGTTATCCTGTTTATACAGGACTAAAATTTGTTCATATAATTCCTCGTAGTCGTTCTTGCTTAATGGAACGGAATCAACTGTGTGTTGATACTGATATAAGCAGTTTCGAATCATTTTTTCAATGAATGGCTTCTCCATGTTGAACTCCACCTTGCTTTCATCCTTAATTTATACTACGTGCACCCTTACATTTCAACAGTAATTCTGAATAATGAATAGATGAGACCTAAAATTACCATTTGAAAACGAACGTATATTCGATTAGTATAATGAGTATAATAAAAAAACGAACGTATATTCTTTTTTGAAAAATGGAGGAAGGCAAAATGGATTATAGTCAATTTCCGTATGAGCGAATGTTGTGTGTGGATATGAAAAGCTTTTATGCGAGCTGTTCTGCGGTCATGCTTGGACTGGATCCGCTGACATGCTATTTAGTTGTTGTAGGAGATACCGAACGTCAGGGCAGTATTGTACTGGCTGCTTCTCCGAAAATGAAGCAGGAATTTGGAATTAAAACCGGCTCAAGGCTGTTTGAGGTACCGAAAGACCCACGTATTCATGTAGTCAATCCAAGGATGGGAAAGTATGTAAGAATTTCTACAGAGATTACAAGGCTCTTTCACCGCTATGTGCCGAAAGAGGCCATTCACACGTACAGTATCGATGAAAGCTTTCTTAAAGTGGACGGCGTGGAAAAGCTTTGGGGAGATGCGCATACAGTTGCACATAAAATTCGAAAGGATATTCAAACTGAGTATGGACTGACTTGTGCAATAGGAATTGGCCCCAATATGCTACTATCCAAGCTAGCTTTAGATTTGGAGGCGAAAAAAACAGGAGTAGCCGAGTGGACCTTTGCTGATGTGGAGAAAAAGCTCTGGCCACTTTCTCCGTTAAGTAAAATGTGGGGAATTGGTAGTCGAATGGAGCGAAATTTGAATCGGATGGGTATTTTTTCAGTCGGGCAGCTGGCAAACTATCCCCTCGAGCTGCTTGAAAAAAAGTTTGGAATTATGGGTAATCAGCTTTATCATCATGCACATGGTGTGGATTTATCCAATATTGGTGCACCCATTATGCAAGGACAAATTAGCTTTGGAAAAGGTCAAATTCTATTACGGGACTACCCAGATCCAAACGAAGTCAAGCATGTCATTTTGGAGATGTGTGAAGAAGTGGGCAGGCGCGCACGTCAGCACGGGAAAGCCGGTAGAACGGTCAGCCTTGGAATTGGGTATAGCAAGGACGAGTTCGGTGGTGGATTTTCTCGTTCTAGGACGATTGATGAGCCCACCAATATTACGCTGGATTTATATAAAGTGTGTTTAGAGCTGTTTGATGAGAATTATGCGGGGAAAACGGTGCGGAGAATTGATATTTCTTTGTCCAATATTGTGGAGGATAGTGAGATGCAGCTGAACCTGTTTTATTCAAATAAGCCCAAGCAGCGGGTACTAGGATATACGATGGATGCCATCCGAGCGAAATACGGTTCCAACGCCATTTTGCGTGCGGTTTCCTATACAAATGCAGGAACAGCACGTCACCGAAGCAAGCTAGTAGGAGGGCATAAAGCATAACAAAGAAAGAGGTGAAAAACATTGGCAATTCGAGATCGGGGGAATATTAAATGGACCTCTATGATGCTACCAGAACATGTGAAGCTATTAAGAGACTGGGAAAAGGAAGACACATTTGAAACACAACCTGTGCTTGACGAGCAAAGACTAGAACAAATGGATGTAGTCATTTGTGATGCGATGGCTTATGGTAGGGAGCTCTCCATTACTTATTTTGACCAAACGAGACATTATACAATAAGAGGTATTATTCACTATGTAGATGAAATTCAACAAAAGCTCCGTGTTGTGGCAGGAGATGGCCGTATTCAGCACGTTTCGATTGGCTCGATAACGGAGGTAAGTGGAGTGGAATAGTTGCTACAAGAAAAGCCGATTGTCTTTATACGACAATCGGCTTTTACTTTTGCTTTGTTATGTTTTCAATATCCAACCAGTCCCCCGACCATTTTTCTATTTCCTTCATAAGCGGATTCAAAGCTAGCCCTTTCACAGTTAAAGAGTATTCAATTCGAACAGGAGTCTCAGGGTAAACTTGTCGGTTTACAATCCCTTCAGTCTCTAAATCCTTTAATCTCTCCGAAAGAAGTCTCCCACTAACTCCAATGGCTGATTCAATGGTACAGAAGCGTTGTGGACCATTTAGCAGTTGGTAAATAATTAATCCAGTCCAGCGTTGACTTAGAAGGTTGATAGCTTTTTCAAATCAAGGGCAAATTAGAGATTTATTCATTATTATCACCTACTTACAATTATAACCTAATACGAAAGATAATGAAATTATTAATCGTAAAATGGTGTCGGCGCACCATCCCCGGTAGAAAACAGTGTCGGTTTGAACTGGTACTCTCTCGTATTTCCTAATGAGGAAGCTGGAGATAAAGTTATTGGTCAGTTAGAGGCAATTGGTGCTTCGGTTCAAAAGGAAGAGGATGTTTTTGAAACAAAAGATCCTTCTGGGAACAAAATTAGATTAGTCCTTCAAAATAACTAAGATTACATGGTGTAAAAGATGGGTATTTTAAGTAAAGGATTTGGTCATTTAATTAATAAGGAGAGTGTTCAACTAGTGAACAATGCAAAAGATTTTTATTCAGCGGTGGAAGCAAGACGATCTATTTATGGAATTAGTAATGAAGAAGTTGTAACAGATGAACAAATTCAAGAAGTAATTAATCATGCTGTAAAGCATACCCCATCAGCCTTTAATTCTCAAAGTGCAAAAGTGGTCGTACTAACAGGAGAAGCCCATTCAAAATTATGGAACCTAACCACAGAAAGCTTGCGAAAAGTTGTTCCTGCCGAAAGTTTCGGACCGACGGAAGAGAAAATGAATGCATTTGGAAGTGGATACGGAACAGTGTTATTTTTCGAGGATATGGATGTTGTGGAAGGACTTCAAAAACAATTTGCACTGTATGCTGACAATTTCCCGATTTGGTCCCTTCAATCCAATGGGATGCTTCAATATGTAATCTGGACATCACTAGAGCTAGAAGGACTTGGTGCTTCCCTACAACATTACAATCCTCTCATTGACGATGAAGTAAAAAAAGAATGGAACGTTCCAGGCAGCTGGAAGCTATTGGCCCAAATGCCATTTGGTAAACCGACCGTACCAGCTGGGGATAAAGAATTTAAGCCATTAGAAGAGCGAGTTAAATTTTATAACTAATTATTAAGCAAAAAGGAAGAGGTGCGTTTTCGCGCCTCTTCCTTTCTAACTATGTAAAAAAAATGGGTAAGATGGCACGAATAAAGTATGCTTTTTATTCTTCATCATTGACTTCACCATCACCAATTTCGTCCTCACCCGGAGCATCATCACAGCCCACTAGAGAAGTAGCAAGAAAAGTGGCAAGCATAATTGCTAGAAGTTTCTTCATCATTGTTGTAACCCCCTTTCACTTATTTCAATGGTATAAAATAGGTTGCCACCAATGGGAAAAAGTATGCAGTCTTACTCTGTATCTAAATGTTCTAGGGAGGTGAAGTTGTAAGGGAAGAAACATAAAGAGACCCTTCTAGGGGTCTCAATCACTAAACTTCACTATTCTTCTGTCACACGATAGGATAGAAAAATTCGTAATTCCGATTGACGCGGTTACAAGCTTCGTTGGTTGCAGTCAAGCGGTAGATGCTGTAGGCAGGGGTGGAATCTGTGAAAAGAAGGGTATTCACAAATGGACTAGTCAAAGTTTCACTCGGTAAATCAGATTCAAATAAACCAAATCGTAATTGTGTGGCATCGGAATGACCTTTAAAGGTTATCTGCTGGTTACCTTCAGCCAATTCATTAACGAAGTTTAATGGGCTTTCAACTTGCTGTTCCATTGTGTTTAATTGTCTAATGTTTCCTTTTTTACGCATTCATTTCAGGAATCCCTTAGTAGCCTGGATCCTGACATTACCATGCGGGATCATACTAAGTTTACTCTTTCAGTTTCCTTTAGACAAAATGAAATAACCAGAAGTGGAAAATTTCTGTATTTAGAGGATTACTTCCCTGAGAAGGAGGTGATCCTCTATTTTTATTTATAGAAAGTGGGTATTGACTTGAGCTATTGTATTAGTGTACTATCTAGATATAACACTAATACAATAAGGGGGACGTACAATTGAGTCCTATTCAAGGTTTACTTAAAAAAGATTATCGTATTTCAAGGTTAATGTTTTTGACATGGGTGGGAGCTGTGCTTTTGTTAATGGCCTTTGGCTTTGGCTTTTCCGCTTATACAGCTCAGCCAGTCGGGACCTTACCTATCTTCGTGATTATCGCTTTATCACAGTTTGTGTTTGGGCCAATCATGATGCTTACATTACTGAATATTGAAGGGAAGAATCAGCTTTGGCTTTATAGCCCAAGAGCAAGCTATACCCTTTTACTTTCAAAATTTGGAGTAATATTCACCTACCAAATTGTCATTCAGCTATTGTTAACTATCTATGCAGCCATTAGTTTGTTCTGGTTTGGAAAATCAGTTTATGAGCAAATTGGAGCAGGTTTCTTTACTCAGTCTATAAGTTGGCTCAATGTGTTATTACTATTAGCAAGTATAAGTCTTACCTGTTGGATTACCTTTTTCTGGACGGTCTATCAATCGTTAAAAAGTAAGCCTAAGATTCGTCCTTTCCGCTGGGTGATTATTATTTTACTCGCCTTCTTCTATAGTCTATTTGAAGCTTTATTACTGGAGATAGACACGATTAATGAGTTTATTTTAAGGTACAAATTCAATTTATTTACAGAGGCATCGCTTCAGTATGCAGATGGAGAATGGAGTGCTCTGTTTTACACAACAGATGTTCCGATCATTCCAATTATCTACTACTCGATACTAGCCGTTGTCCTATTCATAGCTGCAGCAAGACTTCTTGAGAAAAAAGTAGAGGTGTAAAAACATGACTGAAGAATTTCAATCCTCTAAACCGATCTATATGCAAATCTTTGATCGAATCGTGATTAATATTGTTCGGGGTCACCAAAAGTTTGGGGAGAAATTGCCATCTGTACGTGAAATGGCTGTTCAAATGGGTGTCAATCCAAACACGATCCAAAGAACATACAGTGAGTTAGAAAGGGTGAACATTGTGGAAACAAGAAGAGGGCAAGGAACATTTGTCGTTGAAAACCCGGGTCTCATGGAAGAGATGAGACATTCTTTACAAACTGAAGTTATGGCAACCTTTGTTCAAAAAATGGAGGAGGTTGGGATTTCAAGAGACCAAATGATGATTAGGCTCCAACAATATCTGGAAGGGGACCAAAAATGACCATTCAAATGCAAAATGTAGTGAAGAGATACGGAAAAGACTATGCATTGAAGAACATTGATTTAACCTTTAAAAAGGGTCGGATTTACGGTCTACTGGGTCCTAACGGAAGTGGTAAATCAACGACACTAAAGCTCATTACAGGCTTGGTGTTCCCAGATAGCGGGACAGTTACTATGAATGAACAAACAGTCACAAGGAAAACCAGTGAATCCGTTGCCTATCTAACAGAATTGGATATGTTTTATGATACATTTACTGTCTTGGAGACGATAGATTACGTGGACAGTCAGTTTTCAGATTTCAACCGTGAGAGAGCAGATATACTTCTCAAAGAATTGAAATTAGAGCCAACTAAAAAAGTGAAATCCCTATCAAAAGGGAACCGTGGACGGTTAAAGCTTGTTACAACACTGGCAAGAGATGCAGAAGTTCTACTACTGGATGAACCATTTTCTGGCTTAGATCCTATGGTAAGAGACTCCATTGTGAAAAGCTTGCTTCAATATATCGATTTTGAGAATCAAATCTTAATTATTGCCACCCATGAAATTAATGAAATTGAACCGTTACTTGATGAAGCAATCGCCATTTATTATGGATCTATCATTGGTCATGAAAAAGTAGAAGATTTAAGAGAAGAGCAGGGACTTTCTGTTCTACAGTGGTTCAAGCAGACCGTACAAAAAGTGGAGGGGGGAGAATAAATGAAATCAGTTCTATCATTAGAGAATGTTAAGAAAACAATTAAAGGGAAGAACATTATCAATGGTTTAAGTTTTTCGGTACAGGAAGGGGAGGTCTTTGGCTTTCTTGGGCCGAACGGAGCGGGAAAAACAACGACCATCCGCATGATAGTGGGCTTAATCGGAATTACTGAAGGAGATATCATCGTTTGTGGAAAAAGTGTGAAGAAGAATTTTGAGGAAGCAATTGGGCAAATAGGTGCCATTGTTGAAAATCCTGAGATGTATAAATTTTTAAGTGGGTATCAAAACCTTTTACAATATGCACGAATGCAAAAAGGTATATCAAAAGAAAAGATAACTGAAGTAGTTGAACTAGTCGGGTTAACGGATCGTATTCACGATAAAGTTAGAACCTACTCTCTTGGAATGAGACAACGCCTAGGGCTTGCACAATGCCTATTACACGATCCCAAACTACTCATTCTAGATGAACCAACAAATGGGTTGGATCCAGCTGGAATTAGAGAGATCAGAGATCATTTAAGAATGCTCACCCGTGAAAGAGGAATGAGTGTGATCGTATCCAGTCATCTTCTTTCTGAAATGGAAATGATGTGTGACCGCATTGCCATTATTCAAAAGGGAGAACTAATTGAGGTACAGAATGTAAATGAGTTTGTTAACAATGCTGAACTTGTTTATACATTTGAAACAGACTCTTTAGGTGAGTCTGCAGTCTGGCTGAAGAAGGACTGGGATGCAAATTTAGTGGATTCAGGCTTTACGATTGGGTGTAAAAGAGAGGATGTTCCAAACATTATAAAGAGATTGATAGCTTCAGAGGTGGCTGTTTACAGCGCTAAGCCAGTTTCAAAAACATTAGAAGACCGTTTCTTAGAAATAACAGCAGAATAGGAGGGGAAAATGAATGGGTAATTTAATTATTAATGAATGGGTAAAGGTGTTTAGAAGAACGGGAACAATTGTGATGCTAGTCATACTAGCTCTAGGAGTTCTGGCAGTTGGGGCGTTTATGAAATACGATGAGAATCAAAACCCTCCCGGAGAAAACACTGAATGGAAGCAGGAACTTGAAGCACAGCTTATCGAGGAACGGGCAGCAATAGAGCAAACCGATCAAATGAATGCCGGATTGAAAATGTTTTACGAAAGAGAAATTGCTATTAAAGAGTATCGAATCAGAAATGATATCCCACCTCAAACAGAACAAAATGTGTGGTCATTTGTCCGTGAAGCACAAGGTCTCATTACGTTTGTTGGACTATTTACAATCATTATAGCAGCTGGAATCGTTTCATCCGAGTTTTCATGGGGAACCATTAAATTGCTCCTGATTAGGCCGTTGAGTCGTTCAAAAATATTGTTGTCCAAATATATAACTGTTCTTCTATTTGGAGGATTACTACTAGCGATAATCTTTACTTTGTCAGCCGTAGTAGGACTTGTATTATTCGGTCTTCCTACAAATGAAGTACCTCATTTGGCCTTCATGGATGGAGAAGTGGTGGAACGAAATATCGTGCTCCATTTAATTGTACAATACCTATTAAGTTCGATTGATGTGTTAATGGTCGCAACGATGGCCTTTATGATCTCGGCCGTATTCCGTAACAATTCACTGGCAATCGGCATCTCTCTTTTCCTTCTATTAATGGGAGGAACCGCAACAATGTTACTTGCGAGTAAGTTCGAATGGGCCAAATATTTCTTATTTGCCAACACGGATTTAAATGTATACTTTGATGGAGTCCCTCCAGTGGACGGAATGACACTTTCGTTCTCGATTGTCATGTTGATCGTATACTATGTAGTCTTCCAATTACTCTCATTTTTCGTGTTTGCTAAAAGGGATGTCGCAGCTTAATTAACTTATTGACTATGCCGATCGCTACTTCGTAATGGGAGTAGCGATCTTTTTTGGTTGTTAAAAACAAAATACTTTAAGAAAATAAAGCTAGCGGACGAAGACAAAATCATGGATAACATTTTACTTATATTATGCACAAGAAAAGACGGATGTATGAACAATTGGAGGATTCGAATCGATTCAATGAAGACGATGTTACTAATCAATAGACATGAAATAGCTTGAATAGTGAATAACAGTAATTGAACAGAATCACCGTTCCCTTGTTGATGGCGGAATGTTAGCCTGGAATTTAAAAAGTAACTATTCACAGCAGCTATTGTAAAAGCAATTGTGTTAAAAAGGAGAAGCAAAGTTGAACTTGTAGTTGGAAGAAGGAAAAGCAAAAGGTTCAATGAGCCAATGTCGATTAGTGCATTCATTGAACCGATGATCCCATAGGTAAAGAATTGGAAAACTGTTTTTTTTACATGAATAATAATCATAAATAAAACCCTCTTTTTTAAAAATATACACGGACTAGTATATGGGACACTAAGAGATTTATGTTATGTATTAATAAACAATGGTTATTAAAAACGGCAAAAAAGCTAGGGAAGTACCCTAGCTTTTTAGAACGAAAAATCGAATTAAGATTACTTCTTTTCAAAAAGTCCAAGTGCTACTAAAGCGTCAACTGCTTCTGGATTTTCCTCAGCAGAAATTTCAACCTCTTGGCCTGGTTGCAAGGACAAAGCAAGAATTCCTAGAAGACTTTTCGCATCGACTACCCAATGCTCTTTCTTTAGAAGAATCGTTCCAGAAAAATCATTTGTTGTATGAACTAATTGACTAGCCGCTTCAGCGAACACAGGCTTGATTACTTTTACAATCATCGTTATCAAACTCCTTTTAAATAAGTATATAGTAAGTATAGAAGGAATGAAGTACATAACACAAGATGAATGAGATAATTTCACCAATTTTCTTTCTCGGATTGAAACCTTGTTCTAGTTGGACATATCTCCCATATATTCTAATTAGGACAAAATGGAGCTAGTTAAGTATATCCTCCAGTTGACGTTTTAAGTGGGGGTAGTTCAATGGAAGGCAGAGAAAGTGAATGGAGAAAATGAAAGAATCGTATTTTTGGCTAGCGTGGACATTTTTTTCGGTTCATTATCACTCTTCAATTATTCTCGATCACGATTGTCGTTAGCTGTTTCACAACAGGCATTATCTTCTGCTGTAAATCTATTATAAAAGAATATATAACTAGACCATAAGGTGCTCATGAATGAGTGCCTTTTTGAATTTATATAGGTAAAAAGTCGGTAATCTTTCGATTGAATGGTTACTATTTGTCACATCGTTTAGGTGTTTCAGGTAGACAGGATTGTTCGCCTAAACCAAAAATCAGAAAGATATTATTAGAATAATTTGAAATGTTTTCATTGTTGGAACGTATAAGAAAGTAAAGGGGGATTTTTCCATGGCGCATATGATAACAGGAATCGTTTTCTTATTAACTGCCCTACTACTATTTATGATTGATCGATATTATACCTATGTTGATTTTATGTCTAGCTTCACAGAGAAGGGATTCAAGAGATTGGTAGGCGGATTAACCTTAGTTGGTGTATTGCTATTCGGATTCGGGGTATATAGCTATGTAACCTATACTCCACCCTTTATTCGACTAGAAATGAATGGTGAGGGCTATTTTGTAGACGGTGATCTTGAAAAGGTGGGTTACATTCAGAATGAAACGCAAATTTATCGTTTGGGAGAAGAAACAAGCTTGTTGTTCGTTACATGGGAAAATCACAATGCTAGGGAACTAAAAGTAAACGTAAAAGACGAGGAAGGGAAGGAATATGACTTTCCACTTGAGCTAACATCTATTAATAACGAGTTTTCGACCTTGGTTCATGAAAAATCAGGGACGAAGAGCCTGTTTGAACTAAGTCCAATCATGTTGGAAACCGCGGGTAACTGGAACGTTAGTATGACAGCAGAAAGTGATAATGAAATAGCCAATTTTCAAATTAAGGTCTATGAAAAAGAAGCACTGGAATAATTCCAATGCTTCTTTTTTATCATTCGTCCAAGACTTTTTCAGCCCGAACACAGGACTCAAATTGGCCTTTATGTGTGCCATCACAATATGGCAATTTGGACGACTTGCCACAACGACATAACGAAAATGCAGGCTTCGCTTCAAACACATTTCCGTCTGCATCAATTAGTTCTACGTCCCCTGTTACACGAAAAGGACCATTATTAAATACTTTGATTTGTACTTTTGACATATCAACATCTCCTCTATAAGGTATCTTCATAATAGTATAGGGAAATGGATGATAATTCAAACATTGGAACGATTTTCTTATGTAGCGCAATCCTAGCATAAAAAATATTGACCAGCTTCAAGCCGAGAAGCTGGTCAATAAAGGAGGCAAACATCATAACGGTTACTTTTCAGTGCTTAATTAGTTAAGGTAAGCTGCACCAACAATAATTAAAAGAATAAACAATACTACGATTAACGCGAAACCTTTACCTGCACCGTAGCCACCGCCATAGCCACCACCGTAGCCACCACCGTAACCACCACCGTAACCACCACCGTAACCATAACCACCTTGGTTATTTCCATATCCGTAACCCATACTAACAACTCCCTTTTAGTTAATTTTTTTGATAATACCTTTTGTATTATCCACTATTACCATATGTGTGGGAGCTAGTCTTGGTATGGACAGATACACAGTAAATGAGAAAATGGGTGTTTTCCAACTAGTTATTGATCATTTTTCGTTAAAAAATCAGTAACACAAGCTTTGAATTGAACACATTCATATTTCTTAAATAGGTTACTCTGAAGCCTAATAGGATCTCCAAAGAAAAAACGTTCATATAAAGTTTGTCTAGAACCAAACGCACTCATGCAAAAATCCCAAGCTAATCGGTACAGCCTTACCCTTTCCATTGCAGGTAGGGTAGCTGAATGAAGGTATTGATCAAGGTCAGGTCTTATACTAGAAGAAAAGTCATTTTCTGTTGGAATGGTTGCAAGTCCACTAGCGCCTAAAAGTTGAATGATTTCAACGACTCTCGGGTAAATAGCTGGAAAAGTTGTTGCAGCTACATATAAAGGGTTTAAAGCAGGCACCCATGTTCCAAACTGATCATGCTTTGCATTCAATTCAGAGGACTCGATTAAGGCTTTTATCGTTTCAAGACTAATAATGATTTCACTGATTTTACCCTGAACATGCTCATATTCTTGAATTTGAATCGTTTCAACAAGTAAATGAGCAAGGCCAAGCAGAAACTCAAGCTTTGTCCATCTCCTAATGGTTACCTGGTGTAGGACGAGCGGAAAGAAGCTGCTCTCTGAATAAAGCTTCCCAGCAAGACTTAAATCGTCATGAAAAAATACTCGATTCCATGGAACGACCACATTATCAAATACAACCATCGTATCAACTTCATCAAACCTAGAGGCTAAAGGATGGTCAAAACTAGAGGTACTGTAGGAGTATGGCTCTCGACAAATGAATTTTAATCCAGGGGTGTTACTAGGAATGGAGAAAGCATAGGCTAACGAGTTGCTATACAAGCCACCACCAGATGGAAAGACAATAATCTCATCCGTAATACCACCTTGTGTAGCTAGGAGTCTGGCACCCTTTATAACCATACCTTCTTCATGCTGATCAACCACTTGAGCCGCTATAATTTCATCCTCTAATTCAGTGAAATAAAAAGAGGAACGATTGACCTGAGGATTCACAAAAGAATGAGTAAATGATAAGTCTTGTTCACGAGCCATTTCATAAAAATTCCAAACATTTTGCTCCCATTTTTGATTGTGACTTCCAAACAGTTCCTTAGAAGCAGCAAACGTCATCAAGGCTGTGTTCATATAATCAGGTGATCTACCCAATAAACCAGCTGACTGTTTTGCCCATTCCTTGATCATCATTCTTCTAAACTCTAACTCTTCCTTTGACTTTGGAATTAAATAGGATGCACCTACTGAGTTTCCCGTGAGTGGAGAGGAGTACGTTAACCTATTCTTGTAATTTGGATGTCCTTGTAAATCATAAAGCTTGGCTTGGCTTTGCATGATACCTTTAAAAGCAGGGTGCTCAGATATGTTACCCGTTACCTTTTCGCCATCAACCCATACGTTTGATTGTAGGCGGTTAATCCGGTCTATATATTCGCTTCCTTTACTAGCGGGCATCGGAATATCACCTCTTTTGATTTCCTGTTGTTAAAATATGCATGTATCGACGTTCTGTTACTAAGTTTGCAGATGGTAAAGATGAGCAGAATTAATGACCTAAAGTGGAATATGGTATGCTAAAGGAGTCTGTTCAAAAAGGAGGACAAAAAGAGCAAAGAAGTTCGAGGAAGCGAAGTCTTGAGCACCGGAGCGTATGTTTTGTATACGTGAGGAGCGGAGAGACGAGCTGACGAAGAAATTTGAAGCTATTTTTGCCGGACTTTTTGAACACCCTCTAAAGGTACTCGATTTTTAAAAGGAGAAAAACTATGGAGATTACTTTTACAACAGGAGCGATGAAACAGCTTGAGAGCGTTTTACATCCGAATAAAAAGCTAAAGCTCATGTACGATACAGAAGGCTGTGGTTGTGTGGTAAGCGGGGTAGCAGCATTATGGCAAATTGAAGAAGTCGGGAATCTGGATATTGAGGTTGAGACGAACTATGTACAGGTTTGGATAGATCGTACAAAATTAGTTTTTTTCGACGAAAAAATGACCATAGATTTCTTGCCTCAATATTGGTGTTACCAGCTCAAAAGTCCCAATCAAATGCTAAATCCTAGGATGAGTTTTATTTCAAAATAACACAGATGCAAAAACATGAAAGAGTTGAAAAGGGTGATATTCATATTAAGGAGATTGATATTACAAATCCTAGAATGGCCCAAGAGATATTAAACATACAGATACCTTCTTATGAAGTAGAAGCGGAATTAATTGACTTTTATGAAATACCCCCGTTACAAGATACAGTTGACAAGTTGACAGAGTGTGGAGAAACCTCCTACGGCTATTGCGTAAAGGAAGAATTAAGAGGAGTCATTTCAATAAAAGTAGACAAGGCTGATATAGATATACATCGTTTAATGGTGCATACCCAGCATTTTAGAAAAGGAATTGCCAAAAAGCTTTTGGAGTTCATTGAAGACAGTGAGGAAGGCATGGAAACAATCATCGTATCAACTGGTTCTAAGAATGCACCAGCAGTTAATCTTTATGGAAAAAGTGGATTCTTAAAAACAGGCGAAACTAGAGTAACAGAACAGTTAACTATAACTTCTTTTAAAAAGAAAGTTCAATAACCTAATTAGCTAACGAAGGATGAAATGAAAAATAAAAGCAGATTCCTATGAAAGGGAATCTGCTTTTGATCCAATTAGATATATTTTATTAGGTTTTGTCATCATTAGGACCGCCTGTTTTCTTTGCGGCTTTAACACCTTTACTTGTGTATGGCTTGAAGCTCTTTGCTTTGTTGGCGCTAGCTTGCCATCTTTTCCAGCCCTTTTTGTCTGTTCCTCTACCTGTACCGCTTTTAGCTTTAGCTTTAGTCATAAGTTCACTCCGTTCAATTACTTGTAAATACATACTTTGCTTCTTTATTCACTGTTTCTCTACAAAATCATGTAAAAAATCATCAATGACTTCTTCGTATAGCTCTGGGTTTTCCCCAAGTGAATAAGCATGAGAACCCTTTGGTGCGATGACGAGTTTTTTTGGTCCCATTTTTTTATCGTAAAGCTGTTTTGACATACTCGGAAGAATATAATCGTCATCCTTGCTATGAATAAATAAAACCGGGCTCTTTATATTTTGAACACATGAAATAGGGGAGACATCTTTTATTGTGTATTTGTCTCTCATCTTTATAAACGTGCTTCCAAATGGAAGGACAACTTGCTTCGGTAACTTAAAATCCTTTTTCAGTAGGTAAGCAAGCTGCTCTTCAAAATCAGAGAAAGGGCAATCTGCAATATAGAAATCAGCACCATCTTCTAGCATCCCTGCATAAAGAAGTGTCGTGACAGCACCCATTGATTCACCGTGTATGCCAAGTGTGATGTCTTCACCAAATGTTTCCTTTGTCCAATGCACCACTGCATGTAAGTCGAATTTTTCATAATGGCCATAGCTCGTTGTGTTTCCACCGGATTCACCATGTCTACGGTGATCATACATGATAACATTCCAATCCCGGTTGTGAAAGAGGTACATATACTTAATGGAGTTAATTCTGTTCATCGTGACACCATGGCAAATAATGATGAACTTATTTGTTTCGACTTTAGCCGGAATAAAAGAGCCTTTTATTTCATACTCAAATTGAGAAGGGATCGTAATGTCCAATTTATGTAGTGCTTCATAATCTGGCAAGCTAAATCTATTCTCATTGATTTCCCGATTAAAAATCTGTTCATCTGATTTTTTCTTAATGTACATGATTCGGTTACTGAAGAATAAGCCCATCGTAATGACGTAAATAAAAATTAGACCGAGACTAATGATTAGTTTTCTCATATTATCCTCCTTGAAGCAGTAGAAATTACTCCTTTTATTTTACCATATAGTTCTTAAAAAAATGAGTAAACTCCTTAAAAGAAGTGGATTCAATGTTTAGTAAGCCTTAATACTACAAAATTATGGGAAAATGGTTTAGAATTGAGACATATTAGGTGTTTCAAATGCGAGGTGGATACAAGTGGTTATTTTCTTATCAGCAATTGGTACACTTATACTTGTTGCAGGAGTGATTGGAACTATTTTATTATCAAGGGATAAGGAAGCTGACTATAGTTCATCAACAAAAGGAAATATGACAAGACTTATCCTTATTTATCTTGTTCTCTTGGTTGCTTCAGGGATTGGCATTTGGCTTTATGTTAAGTATTTTTCTGCTTAATATATAAAAGGGGGAATGATTGTGTCATTACAAGCTTGGTATGAAAAAGGGATGACTTTTGAACAATATCGTGCGAGTATGCAGGTCAACGGTCAAGAATTCACTCGTGTATATGATGGATTACGATTTACTGAAAACGATTTAGAATCTTTTAAAGAGGTCACTGCTCGAAATTGGCGAGGAATTGTATTAACTGCAGATTGGTGTGGGGATGCTGCATTATGTGTGCCAATCATTCAAAAAATTGCAGAGGTTAGTAACATAGAATTGCGTTTCCTCATACGCGATGAGAACTTGGAGCTAATGGATCAATACTTAACGAACGGGACTTCTCGAGCCATTCCAAGATTTATCTTTTTTGACAAACAGGGGAACGAAACTGCTGTTTGGGGACCCAGGTCTAATGAGGTGGAGGACATGGTCAAAACCTTACGAACTGAATTACCTGCTGCCGTTTCACCAAAATTTCACGAAAAGCAACAATCGATGTTCCTTTCTTTCATGCAGAGAATTACGTCAGATCCATCCATCTGGAGAACAGTAGTAGAGAGCGTAAAAGAAAAGCTGAAAACACAAGAAAGCTAAATCAATCACTTCAATTGAAAAACTGATGATCTCTTTTAAGAGTATCACCAGTTTTTTTGTAATATCCCCAATACTTCTCACAAAAAGAACGAGTCAATCACTTATTGGCTAGCTGAATTCTATCGTACTTACTATCAATGTGCCCTGATATGTGTGGGCGAATTATATCAACCGCTTTTTTCACTCCAGATAAACTAATCCCAGTTTCAATTCCCATTTGATGAAGCATGAACACGACGTCTTCGGTCGACACGTTGCCAGTGGCTCCTTTAGCGAATGGACATCCGCCAAGTCCTCCAGCAGAAGTATCAAAACGCGTAATTCCAGCTTGTAGGGCAGCGAAAACATTTGCGATGGCCATTCCACGTGTGTCATGAAAATGAGCTGTAAGAAGTGTTTTAGGAAACTGTTCTCTCAGCCTTGAAAAAAGCTCATAGCTTTCAATCGGATTTGCCATCCCAATTGTATCGGCTACACTTAATTCATCCACACCGAAATCAACAAAAGCAGCACACAGTTTAACAACTTCTTCTACCTTGATTTTCCCTTCATACGGACAATAAAAGGAAGTGGAGATACAGGCACGAACAAATACATTCTTTTCTTTTAACTCAGAGATAATAGGACCTAATTCTGCTAAGCTTTCAGCGGTCGTTTTATTAATATTCTTTTGATTAAACGTATTACTAACCCCAACGAATACGGCTACTGCTGCGCATCCTGCTTCAAGTGCACGATCCACACCTTTTCTATTTGGAGTCAAAACGATATTCCGGGCTAAATCTTCTATAGCGTTCACAATTTCCATCGCATCGCTCATTTGAGGGACCCATTTCGGCGAAACAAATGAAGTTAACTCCATTTCCTTAATACCTGCCGCTTTTAATGCTTGGATAAATTGTATTTTCACATCTGTGGGTACCAAGCTTTTATCGTTTTGTAATCCGTCTCTTGGACCCACTTCAATGATTGTCACTTCTTTTGGCAAATTCAATATAATCCCTCCGTCTCAAGCAGTCCATCTACCTATCATTCTATAAAATGTAGAAACAAAAAAGCAAGAATAATAGAAAAATTGACAATTTAAAAGGGATTTTGCAACTTTACTAGAAGTATTTATGTATTATCTATGTTTTTGAAGGAGGATTTCTACAAATGAATTCAAGAGAAGTTGTCATCGTTAGTGCAGTACGTACCCCGATTGGTAGTTTTAGTGGGGCATTAGCAACAGTAAAAGCGACAAGTTTAGGGGCTATTGTGATTAAAGAAGCATTATCACGTGCTGGCTTAACAGCCGATCAAGTAGATGAAGTAATCATGGGGAATGTACTTCAAGCAGGCTTAGGACAAAACCCTGCAAGACAAGCGGCAATTGAAGCTGGACTTCCAGTTGAAACACCATCAATGACGATTAATAAAGTATGTGGTTCCGGGTTGAAAGCAGTTCACCTTGCGACTCAAGCCATCCTTTCTGGAGACGCGGAAGTGGTAGTAGCTGGTGGAATGGAGAACATGAGTCAAGCACCATATTTGCTTCAAGGAGCAAGAGACGGCTTTAAAATGGGTGATCAAAAGCTAAAAGATAGCATGGTTCACGACGGGCTATGGTGTGCATTTAATGATTACCATATGGGGATTACAGCCGAAAACCTATGTGATAAATACGAACTGACGAGAGAAGAGCAGGATGCTTTTGCCGCATTAAGTCAGCAAAAAGCAGTCGCGGCGATACAAGCAGGTGCTTTTAAGGATGAAATCGTTCCTGTTGAAATTAAAACAAGAAAAGAAACGATTCTTTTCGATACAGATGAATACCCAAAGCCGAATTCAACCCAAGAGAAACTTGGTGGATTACGTCCAGCATTCAAGAAAGAAGGCTCTGTAACAGCTGGTAATGCTTCTGGAATAAATGATGGAGCTGCAGTAGTTATTGTGATGAGCAAGGAAAAAGCAGATGCACTAGGAATTAAACCACTTGTTATTATTAAAGCTAATGCATCAGCAGGAGTTGACCCGTCTACAATGGGAATTGGACCAGTTCCTGCCGTAAAGAAAGTATTGGAGAAAGCGAGTCTTTCATTAGAAGATATTGAATTAATTGAAGCCAACGAAGCCTTTGCAGCACAATCTCTAGCAGTTGACCGTGAACTTCAATTTAATAAAGATATTTTAAATGTAAATGGTGGAGCTATCGCGTTAGGGCATCCAATTGGTGCTAGCGGAACTAGAATTCTAGTAACGTTAATTCATGAAATGAAAAAGCGTAATGCGAAGACAGGCTTAGCTACACTTTGTATCGGTGGAGGTCAAGGGGTCGCAACTATAGTTGAAAATGTTTAATAAAATCAGTAAGCGTTTACAAAAAAAGGAGAGGTGAAAAGCATGAAGCAACTATTTACTTCTTTTACAGAAGCCGTAAAGGAAATAAAAGATGGGGCAACGATCATGGTTGGTGGATTTGGATTATGTGGAATTCCGGAAAACTTAATTCTGGCCCTAGTAGAGTCAAAGGTAAAGGATTTAACGGTAATCTCGAATAACTGTGGAGTTGATGATTGGGGTCTTGGTTTGCTTCTTAGAAACAAGCAAATTAAGAAGATGATTGGTTCATATGTTGGGGAAAACAAAGAATTCGAACGTCAAGTTCTCTCAGGTGAAGTCGAGGTTGAACTCGTGCCTCAAGGAACACTTGCGGAAAAAATCCGAGCAGGCGGAGCAGGAATCCCTGCATTTTATACGCCAGCAGGAGTCGGTACGCAGGTTGCTGAAGGCAAAGAAACTCGAATCTTTAATGGAAAAGAATATTTACTAGAAGAAGCTTATACTGCAGACTTTAGTTTGGTAAGAGCCTGGAAAGCAGATAAAATGGGGAACTTGATCTACAGCAAAACAGCACAAAACTTTAACCCCATGATAGCTGCTGCAGGTAAGGTCACGATTGCTGAAGTGGAGGAGCTTTATGAAATAGGGGAGCTGCCACCTGAACAGATCCATACACCTAGTATTTATGTTCAGAGCCTAATTGTCGGGAAACAAGAAAAACGAATTGAACGTTTAACTGTTCAGAAATAAGGAAGGAGGGACAAATAAATGGCACAAATGAATTCACGTGAACGAATCGCAAAACGAGCTGAAAAGGAAATTGAAAACGGTTACTATGTAAACTTAGGAATAGGCATACCAACGCTTGTGGCAAACTTTATTTCTGACAACAAGCAAGTTGTTCTTCAATCAGAGAATGGATTACTCGGGATTGGACCATATCCTACCCAAAGTGGTGTAGATCCAGATCTGATCAATGCAGGTAAAGAAACAGTTACAGCCATTCCAGGAGCTGCTTACTTCAATAGTGCTGAATCATTCGCTATGATTCGTGGTGGGCATATTAATCTTGCCATTTTAGGTGGCATGGAGGTTTCCGAAAAAGGTGATCTTGCTAACTGGATGATTCCAGGCAAGATGATTAAAGGCATGGGTGGTGCGATGGATCTAGTTCATGGTGCACAACGTATCATTGTAATCATGGATCATGTGAATCGTGAAGGGGAACCCAAAATACTTAATGAGTGTACACTGCCTTTAACAGGAAAAGGGGTAGTGAATCGTATCATTACGGATCGAGCAGTCATAGATATAACAGAAGCAGGCTTAAAGCTAATCGAGGTTGCTGCAGGGTATACGGTTGAAGACATTCAAGCATCGACGGAGCCGACTTTGTTGGTAGATGAACATGTCGTAGTAAATGCGTTTTAGCCTATTCTCCAGTCTCTTTCTTTGATATAATCATTTCATCTGAAAGGGTGGATTAGGAATGGCGAAGAAAAAAACTCAACCAAAACCAGCTAAAAAAGAAGACGATAAGGTATTACTGAAGGATCGTCTAAATGGTGACGTATTTGAAAAGCTTAAAGAGAAGCAACGCTTTTTAAAAGAGAAAGAACAGCAAAAACAAGAAGCTGAACTATCAAAGAAGCGGGAAGAAGCACGTCTCCGCGAAAAAAATAAGTCCTTCGAAGAGCTTTTAAATGAAAGCACATTTGATTGGAAAAAATATGAGTAAAATAGACACTAGGTTAGTTCTAGTGTCTATTTTCATATTTTCTATTCTCTGGAATTTCTGTCTCTTCGAATTGCTCAGCTAGTATAGTAAGATTTTCGACTAATTCTGTATCTGTCATTGGAAGTCCGTGACCTGTAATTGCTACTTTTGGCTTTAACGCGGCTAGTTTTTTAACCGAGCTAGAAGCTTGAAGCCAGTCCATTGTAAAATAGGCAGGAGGTCCATGAATTTCTTGCTTTTGGGTGATTACTTCATACAATGATTCCTGTTCGACTGTTACAAACGCATCACCTGCAATTAAAACCTCATCCTGCTCACGATATAAAGAAATATGACCTGGTGTATGGCCCGGTGTGTGAATGTATTTCCAATCAGGGAGACAAGGAATAGATCCATCTTCTGGAAGGATTTGAAGTTGACCGCTAATATCAATACTATGCCTTGGGAACCGCGGGGACATCTTTGCCACAAGTCCCGGTACATCAGGATTTGCTGGTGGATAATCAGTTTGGCCTGTTAAATATGGTTCTTCTAGCTTATGAGCATAAACAGGCACATTCCACTTTTCAAGAATAGCTTCAAGTGCACCAACATGATCAAAATGCCCATGTGTTAGAATGATGGCTTTTAGAACCGCATCCGCACCGAACCGTTTTTTGATTCCTTTCATTAATAATTTTTCAGAATCCGGCATTCCTGCATCTACTAAGACAAACTCCTTTCGACCTGGAAATCCTATAAAGCAAACATTTACTATTTGGACGGGAAAACAATATACATCTGGTAAGAGCTCCATACCAATCCCACTCGTTATTGATGTCAACGGCATTTTAGTCACGTTCTAACCTCCATTTATGAATAGTTCTAAGGGTAGTATTTCAATGGAGGTGTTAAAATATGTTTTAAGTATAGAAGAAGGGAAAGATTTACTAGGCGAACGAAAAAGGTGGTACATAAAGTAATGTAACACCTTTTTAGCGATGCTCTTGGTAAAGATCTGCTTTAACCAATCGTTTGATCGTATGGACTTCCTCTTTTGTAAGTGGGGTTGATAAGGCAGAGTGAATGTTTTCACGAATTTGAGAAATGCTGCTAGCCCCTGGGATAACAGCAGCTATTGTTGGGTTGGCAAGACAATACCTGAATGCTAACTCTTGTATTGATCTGTTTGTAAAATTGGTTTTTAGGTTCTGCAAGGCTTGAACCAATTCATTCCTAGTTAGATGCATATACCCAGATGGAGGAATTCTTTCTGACCATGTATTTGTAAGTAAACCTTTCGCTAATGGCCCTCGTACTATTACACTTATGTTTTGAGTATTTAGCCATTCAAGCATAACTTCCTCAGGACGGCGGTCTAGAATACTATATTGCATCATGACACTAATGATTGAGGATTTCTTCATAAACTCACGGATAACATTTGGTCTTATGGAAGATATACCATAATAACGGATTACACCCTCACTCTTTAGTTCCTCAAATGCTTGAATTGTTTCATCAATATGGTCTTCAATAGTTCCACCGTGCAACTGATAGAGATCAATATAATCTGTTTGGAGTTTTTTTAGGCTTTTTTTAACAGCTTCCTTTATATATTGCTTGCTTGGGTCCCAAGACCATCCTTCTTGCCCCGTTTCCCATCGGTTTCCGACCTTTGTGGCTAGAATCATGTTTTGCCGTTTTTGCTTGATGGCCTTACCTACAATCTCTTCATTTACTCCAAAATCATATAGGTCCGCAGTATCTAAGTAGTTCACACCTAAATCAAGTGCTTCATCAATGATGGACCTGGCCTTCTTCTCATCTGTTCCTAAGGACATACATCCTAAACCGATCTCACTTACCAATAAGTCTGAGCTTCCAATTTGACGATAATTCAAGGTTATTTCCTCCTATCTTTATGACTATCATAACAAATTGGTTGTAATGTAGAAAATGTTAATGATATTCTTAAAAGAAAAAGGAGGATTTCTTATGAACCGTGAAGCCCTTTTAATTATTGATATGAGTAATGATTTTGTTTCTAGTGAAGGCAACTTAACCGTAGGAAAGCCAGCACAGGATATTGTGTCTGCAATCATAGCATCAGCAAACGATTTTTTAAATAGGGATCAAGTCGTAGTCGTGTGTATGGATGCACATGAAGAGGAAGATGCCCATTTCGAGCTATGGCCAGCTCATAACGTAAAAGGTACCTGGGGGCAAGAGCTTTTTGGTGAGCTACAAGAATGGTTTAACGTGAATCAAAATCATCCGAATGTCCTATACATAGGAAAGCCAGAATACGATGCC
This sequence comes from Bacillus sp. DJP31, assembly GCF_049310945.1. Taxonomy (NCBI): domain Bacteria; kingdom Bacillati; phylum Bacillota; class Bacilli; order Caryophanales; family Bacillaceae; genus Bacillus; species Bacillus sp. DJP31. Next base: position 109,153 of record NZ_JBMERO010000003.1, read on the forward strand.
TTTTTTCAAACAGAACTAGATGAAAAACTGAAATCACACAATGTATCCAAAGTTCATTTAACAGGTGTTTGCACGGACATTTGTAACTTTCTAACAGCTTATGGAGCGTATGCGAGAGGCTATAAAACCGTTGCACATCGTGATAAAATGGCAACTTTTACGGAGAACCATGATGTATTTATTAAGCAGATGGAAACAGTGTTTAAAACGGAAATCAGATAATAACTATACAAATGAACCGAAAGCTTAGGTTCATTTGTTTTTTTTAATTGGGAAAGTTATTATATTGTTGACTTTCTTTTTTTTAGTAGATTTCTCGTCTGCAATCCAATCAGCAACAGTTTCATAGAGCTGACTGTATTCCTGGAGCTTTTTTCTTATTTCCCAAGCTTTCCCTACCATAGAGATCCCCTGTTGATGTAAGTGGATTCGCACTTAGATTCCCCCTAAACAATTATGGTAGAATGTATGAAGGAATAGACTATGATAGAACGAGGAGAATATATAATGAAGAATTTCGAAGAAAAAACGCTATCATCGAAGACACTTTTTGAAGGAAGAGTCATTGACCTAGTTTTTGAAGAGGTCTCCCTACCTAACGGAAAAACAAGCACGCGTGAAATAATTAAACATCCAGGTGCTGTTGCTGTCATTCCTTTAACGAATGATGGGAAAATAGTAATGGTTGAGCAATATCGTAAAGCATTAGAACGAACACTTGTAGAAATCCCAGCAGGAAAGCTAGAAAAGGGAGAAGAACCTGAACTCACGGCTAGACGAGAGCTTGAAGAAGAAACTGGCTATGAATGTGAAACCTTAACACACCTCTTATCTTTTTACACTTCTCCAGGATTTGCAGACGAAATTATCCATTTATATGTGGCAGAGGGTCTGACGTTAAAAGAAGATAAGCTAGAATTGGACGAGGATGAATTTGTAGAAGTCATGGAACTTACATTAGATGAGGCAATTTCTCTCATCCATGAGAAAAGAATTTATGACGCAAAGACAGCTTATGCGGTTCAGTATCTTCAATTAAAAAAAGCAGTTGAATCAAAGTAATGGAAGAGTATTTTGTCGACTTACATATTCATATCGGCAGAACTGCTACAGGTAAGCCGGTTAAAATCACAGGTGCAAAGTCCTTAACGATCGAAAATATTTTACTAGAATCAACAGAAGTAAAAGGGATGGACATGGTAGGAGTGATTGATTGCCATGTTCCCGAGGTATTAAATGAGCTACAGGCAATGGTGGCTTCAGGAGAAGTCGTTGAGCTTGAAGAGGGCGGGTTACGTTTTCAAAAAGTAACCTTATTACTCGGTAGTGAAATTGAAATCTATGATGAACATTGCAAAGGTCCCATTCATGTATTAGCCTATTTACCAACGATACACTCGATGATAGAGTTTTCGGATTGGATGTCAAAGCGAATGAAGAATATCACGCTGAGCTCTCAAAGGATGTATGAAACTGGACTGAATCTACAAAAGAAGGTTCATGAACTAAAAGGGATTTTTATACCTGCTCATATTTTCACACCCTATAAAAGTTTATATGGTAGAGGAGTTACGACTAGTTTAGGCGAAGTATTTGATTCTACTCTTATTGATGCGGTTGAATTAGGGCTAAGTTCAGATACATTTATGGCAGACCAAATTCAAGAGCTTCATCAATATAGCTTTGTGACAAACTCTGATGCTCATTCGCTTCCGAAAATTGGACGTGAATATCAAAAGATTAAAATGGAATATCCCTCTTTTGAAGAGTTCCGCAAAGCCCTCCACAAGAAGAATGGAAGAGGCATTGTTGCGAATTATGGATTAGATCCTAAGCTTGGCAAGTACCACCAGACAACATGTGACAAATGTTTAACGATGCTAGAAAATACAAAAGAAGCCTGCCCAGAGTGTGGCAGCACAAAAATTGTCAAAGGGGTGTATGACCGCCTTCAGGAATTAAAAACAAACTCAGGTGAAACCGTTGTGCGCCCACCATATATTCACCAAGTACCACTAGAATTTATTCCAGGCTTAGGGCCCAAGACATTAGAAAAGCTTCGAGATTATTTTAAAACGGAAATGGCCATCTTACACGAGGCCCCAGAAGAAACACTTCGTTCGATCCTTACTAAAGGAATAGCGGAGTCTATTATTAAGGCAAGGAACGGAACACTATCCTTTCAATCGGGTGGTGGAGGAAAGTATGGAAAAGTAGATGTTTTTGATGTGTTTTAGCCAATTCAGTGCTGTAAATGAATAGACCCCCTCTTTTCTTTAGCAAATGCTTAGAAGAGAGGAGGTCTTTTTGCTGAATTCATTTTTAGCTTTAAACGTAACCTACTTAATCTTCCCATAAATACATGTATCTCTTAAACCAGAACCATCGACTGCTAAGCCATCATTCCGAATGATACCCTCCAGTTCAAAGCCAAGCTTCTCTGGAATCGCACGGCTTTTCACATTTCTGGTATCTACCCGTATCTCGACTCGTCTCGCTTTCAATTCATTAAAAGCAAAGCTAGTAAGTCCAACAGCCGCCTCTATCATATACCCTTTTCCACCATGTCTAGTATCCAACCAATACCCAATTTCAAATCTTGGAACGTCCCAGTCTATCCTGTGCAACCCAGTTGATCCAATGAATTCTCCTGTCTCTTTATGGAAGATTAGCATTCTTAAATCCTCTCTCTTTAGAAACTTTACATGTGATTCACGAATATTTTCTTCAACCTGATTTATTGATTGATCGTTAACTGCAAAGGGCAACCATTTCTTCAATTCCGCTCGTGAGACCATGATCGCCTCATGTACAGCTTTGCCATCTCCAGGCAAAGGCGAGCGAATCAAGAGTCTCTCAGTTGTAAACTCGTTTGGAAAATCTAGTAATATAGGATTCATCTAAGTCACACTCCTAAACTTTCCTGAGAGTATATCACATCCGATTTACATTGGAAATATTTTCTCTAGTAATCTGTCATACATTTGGAAATCTCTCATAAAATCAAGTAAGAGCCTGAGTTAGGGGGAGAAATGATGAAGAAACAGACCTTGAAAAACATGATTTCGATACATATAAAAGAGCATTCCTCGATCTATTTATTTATTACTGTCCTGTTTATGATGGGGATTATTTTTGGTGCTATTGTGGTAAATAGTTTAAGTATTAGTCAGAAACAGGATTTATATCTTTATTTGAGTCGTTTTTTCGGACAAGTTATGGACGGAGAATTTGCTAATTCAAATGAACTATTTGCACAAAGTTATTTACATCATATTAAATATATCGGTTTGATGTGGATATTAGGTATCTCCATTATCGGACTGCCAATCATCTTAATCTTACTTTTTTTAAAAGGTGTAGTGGTAGGTTTTACAGTGGGATTCCTCGTAAATCAGCTTGGGTGGCAAGGATTTCTGTTGTCTTTTGTCTCTGTCTTGCCACAAAACCTAATCATTATTCCAGCCTTTATTATCATTGGAACGATTGCGGTTTCGTTCTCACTTAGGTTAATAGGACAGATCGTGATGAAAAGGACAAATCTTCGCTTTATGCAAATCTTCTCAAGGTATACAGGTGTCGCTGTTATCATTTGCTGTTGTATTGCCGTTGCTTCGGCCTTTGAGGCATATAGCTCGCCTATGCTTATGAAACAAGTAATAGAGACTATTAGTAAATAGTAATTCTTACTTAATAATTTATTTATATATCTTTTCTATTAAATAATAATGATTTTATTTTGACAGTTTCCTCTCATTTGCTATAATTAGGTAGTGAATGGCGAGGGAGGGAAATTATTCATGGAGAATCGCATTGATCGGATTAAGAAGCATTTGCTCTCATCTAGTTACAAACTTACTCCACAACGTGAAGCGACTGTTAGAGTGCTTCTTGAGCATGAGGAAGACCACTTAAGCGCTGAAGATGTCTACCTCCTCGTTAAGGAAAAGTCACCTGAAATTGGACTAGCTACTGTTTATCGGACATTAGAGCTTTTAACCGAACTAAAGGTAGTTGATAAAATTAACTTTGGTGACGGAGTCTCTAGATTTGACTTAAGACAAGAGGGTGCAGCACATTTTCATCATCATCTTGTTTGTATGGAATGTGGAGCTGTTGATGAGATACAGGATGACTTACTTGGGGATGTTGAAGTAATCGTAGAGCGTGATTGGAATTTTATTATTAAAGACCATCGATTGACGTTTCACGGAATTTGTCATCGTTGTCATGATAAAGAAGAAGCAACGGAGGAATAAACCTTTCAACCCTAAGAAAGGTTTTTTCTTTTTTAAAGTATAAAGTTTGTCCGAACTGGCATACCTTCTAATAGGGAATATTACGATCTCTGTAAAGGTTATGTGTGCTCAGAAAGGGGTAAACAAAAGTGAAAACTTGGTTTCAATTAGTCTTTAATACAATTAAGGTGTTTGTATTATTTACAGGATGTACAATTTTATTTTATTATGGACTTCTATGGGTAAATCAAGAGTATCAAAACTACCATCGGTACGATGAGCCAGAGGGTTCAGCAATTAAAGTAAGTTCAATGGTTTCTGAAACTGAACAAAGCTTGTTTGACCGCTTGTGGATATTTTATCATTTTGGGGAGTAGAACAAATTGGATGATCAACTACAGGATTTCCTACACTATTTGGTTGTAGAACGAGGATTGGCTTTAAACACAATTTCTTCATATGAACGAGATTTAAAAAAATATAAACTGTATTTGGTTCAAATGGAGCATCTACAAACCTACCAAGATGTGACAAGACTACATATTCTCAGATTTTTAAAACATATAAAAGAGTCTGGACTTTCCTCAAGGACCATTGCTAGGCATATTGCTTCTATTCGCTCCTTTCACCAATTTTTATTAAGAGATAAAGCCGTTTCTCATGATCCTTCTGTCCATGTTGAGACACCTAAGCCTGAAAGGACATTGCCTAAAATCCTTTCTATGAAAGAAGTGGAGCAATTAATTGAAACACCTCAGCTAGATACTGCCTTTGGAATGAGGGACAAGGCCATGCTGGAGGTCTTATATGCAACTGGAATTCGTGTCTCAGAGCTAGTTGGATTGAATCTAGGGGATATTCATTTGACAATGGGCTTTTTGCGTTGTATTGGAAAGGGAAATAAAGAGAGAATTATTCCAATTGGACGAGCAGCAACAACTGCTCTAGAGTCCTATACGGCAAGTAGTCGAGGAAGTTTAGTGGGCAAGAAGGGGTCTGATGCCTTATTTTTAAACCACCACGGTAATCGATTATCGAGACAAGGATATTGGAAAATCTTAAAAGGGCTAACAAACCAAGCAGGTATAAAGAAGGAGTTAACTCCTCATACGTTACGGCACTCTTTTGCTACTCATTTACTAGAAAATGGGGCGGATTTACGTGCTGTTCAAGAAATGTTGGGGCATGCTGATATCTCAACAACTCAAATCTATACGCATGTAACAAAAGCTAGATTAAAAGATGTATATAAGACCTTTCATCCGCGAGCTTGAAGATGCGGAGATAATAGTAAATTTCAACTTGGCTAATGCTAAGTTTTTTTTTTCAAGATAAATAGTTTTATAGATTGATGAAAAGGTATTCAAACGATATACTTTAAGTTGTCTGACCTCTGACGAATGTTTTTTACTAATAAAAAAATTAATTGTATTCTTGATTGGGAATAGTACATAAAATATGAAAGAAACAAAGGAGGTTCATAATACGTTGAGAAATTACCCTTTTAAACGAGTGTTTTTAGTCGTTTTAGATTCAGTTGGTATCGGAGAAGCTCCTGATGCAGTGGAATTCAATGATATTGGATCTGATACTTTAGGGCATATCGCACAACATAGAAATGGCTTACATATGCCAAATATGGCAAAGCTGGGTTTAAGTAATATAAAAGAAATAAAGGGCATTCCAGTCGCACAACACCCGCTTGCCTATTACACGAAAATGCAAGAAGCGTCTAATGGTAAGGATACAATGACTGGACACTGGGAGCTTATGGGTCTTCATATTGAAACACCATTTAAAACCTTCCCAGATGGGTTTCCAAACGAATTAATTCAAGATCTAGAAAATTTTTCAGGGAGAAAAATTATTGGAAATAAACCTGCATCTGGAACTGAGATTCTTGATGAATTAGGTAGCCAACATATAGAGACAGGTGCACTTATTGTGTATACTTCTGCTGATTCAGTTCTGCAAATTGCGGCTCACGAAGATATAATTCCGATTGAAGAACAATATGCAATATGTGAGTATGCAAGAAAAATTACTTTAGTTGAAAAATATATGGTAGGACGTATCATCGCACGTCCGTTTACTGGTGAACTAGGGAGCTTCAAGAGAACTTCAAACCGCCATGATTACGCACTAAAACCTTTTGGTCGTACCGTTATGAACGAGTTGGCGGATCAACAGCTTGATGTTTTAGCAATCGGTAAAATATCTGACATTTATGATGGTGAGGGCGTAACAAAAACATTCCGAACAACGTCTAATATGGATGGAATGGACAAGTTAAATGAAACTTTAATGATGGACTTTACTGGACTTAGTTTTTTGAATTTAGTTGATTTTGATGCAGTATATGGACATCGTAGAGACCCAGATGGTTATGGGCAGGCACTTGAAGAATTTGATACAAGGCTACCTGAGGTACTCAAGCAATTGAATGACGAGGACCTACTTATTCTCACTGCCGATCATGGAAACGATCCTACCTTTCCTGGAACAGATCACACTAGAGAATATGTTCCTCTCCTTGTGTACAGTCCAAGCTTAAAAAATGTCGATCAGCTTAACGTAAGATCAACATTTGCAGACGTTGGTGCAACGATTGCCGATAATTTTCAACTTCCATTGCCACAACATGGAACAAGCTTTTTGAAAGAGTTAAAATAGGGGGTATCACTTTGGAAAAAGAGATGATTGAGCGGTCAGCTAACTTTATTAAAGAGAAACTTACATCTACACCTAGAATCGGGTTAATCTTAGGCTCTGGACTAGGAGTTTTAGCTGATGAAATTGTAAATCCAATTAAAATTCCTTATCATGAAATACCTGAATTTCCTGTTTCGACAGTCGAAGGACATGCAGGACAATTGGTGATTGGGGAATTAGAAGGTGTTCAAGTTGTTGCGATGCAAGGTAGATTTCATTTCTATGAAGGCTACAGTTTACATAAAGTAACCTTTCCAGTAAGAGTAATGAAGGAAATTGGTGTTGAAACGGTCATCGTTACAAATGCTGCCGGAGGTGTGAATACAACTTTTAAACCCGGAGATTTAATGATAATTACGGATCATATTAACAATATGAGTCAAAATCCGTTGATTGGTCCAAATGATTCAGAACTGGGTGTTCGTTTCCCTGATATGTCTGCTGCCTATTGTCCAAAGTTAAGAGATAAAGCAAAATCAGTAGCTGGAAAGTTAGGTTTGGATATCCAAGAAGGTGTCTACTTCGGAAATACAGGACCTTCTTATGAGACACCAGCAGAAATTCGGATGATTCGAAAATTAGGTGGAGATGCAGTCGGGATGTCGACAGTACCCGAGGTTATCATTGCAAGGCATGCAGGCTTAAAGGTACTCGGAATATCTTGTATTTCCAACATGGCAGCAGGCATACTGGATCAACCACTTACACATGATGAGGTTATGGAAACAACGGATATGGCAAAATCAAGTTTTCTTTCGCTTGTTAAAGGGACAGTAAAAGAAATTGGAGGGAACTAATTATGGAAAACTTATTAGAAAAAATGAAGGAAGCAGTGAAATATATTGAAGGTCAAACAAGTGGTATGAAACCAGAATTTGGTTTAATCTTAGGCTCAGGTCTGGGTGAGCTTGCTGATGAAATTGAAGAAGCAGTAAAGATCGACTATAGTGATATCCCTAATTTTCCCGTTTCAACAGTAGAAGGCCATGCTGGAAAGCTTGTAATTGGCAAGCTAAAAGGCAAGAATGTGATTGCCATGCAAGGACGTTTTCACTTCTATGAAGGCTACTCCATGCAAGAGGTTACGTTTCCAGTTCGAGTGATGAAAGGTTTAGGTGTACATTCGATTGTAGTGACAAATGCATGTGGTGGAATGAATAAAGCATTCGAACCAGGAGACTTAATGTTAATTGAGGACCATTTAAACATGACGGGAGCAAACCCACTGATTGGATCAAATGAATCCGAGTTTGGTCCACGATTCCCAGATATGAGTCGCGCTTACACTCCATCCTATTTAGAGACAGCCAAGAAAGTGGCCGAAACAATCAATCTTAAAATTCAACAAGGTGTATATGCAGGTATTACGGGTCCAACATATATGACACCGGCTGAGCTGATTATGCTCCGTAATTTAGGAGCGGATACGATTGGCATGTCAACTGTTCCAGAGGTTATCGTAGCTAGTCATATGGGACTAAAGGTATTAGGGATCTCATGTGTAACGGATATGGCAATCGGTGAAGAACTTGAACCACTAACTCATGCTCAAGTGGTAGAGGTTGCGAACCGTGCAAAACCGAAGTTTATTGAACTTGTCAAAGAATTTGTTTCTGCTGTCTAACTCATAAAGGGCTTTCTTTTGGAGCCCTTTTTGTCGTATTAAGATGATGATCTAAACTAATATCTACTATAAAAAGGGTGAATACATTTGAGAATGGTTGATTTAATTCAAAAAAAACGCGATGGTGGTTCCTTAACGAAGGAAGAAATACAACATGTTATCCAAGGGTATACAAAGGGTGATATCCCTGACTATCAAATGAGTGCTTTTTCAATGGCTGTTTATTTTCAAGATATGAATAGTGAAGAACGAGCTCATTTAACGATGGCCATGGCGGAATCAGGGGACCAAATTGATCTTTCAATGATTGAGGGTATAAAGGTTGATAAACATAGTACTGGTGGGGTTGGTGATACAACTACACTTGTATTAGGTCCACTAGTAGCTTCCGTTGGTGTCCCTGTTGCGAAGATGTCGGGCAGAGGTCTCGGACATACGGGTGGAACCATTGATAAATTGGAAGCGGTTCCCGGATTTACAGTTGAAATCACAAGTGAAGAGTTTGTCGAGTTAGTGAATCGCAATAAAATCGCCGTAATTGGACAAAGCGGAAATCTCACCCCAGCTGATAAAAAACTTTATGCCCTTCGAGACGTAACCGCAACTGTGAATTCGATTCCACTAATTGCGAGCTCAATTATGAGCAAAAAAATTGCTGCTGGTGCAGATGCTGTTGTTTTAGATGTGAAAACAGGTGCTGGTGCATTTATGAAGGATATAGACGATGCAAAGGTACTAGCCAAAGCAATGGTTGAAATAGGAAACAATGTAGGTAGAAAAACAATGGCCGTTATATCAGATATGAGCCAACCTCTAGGATTTGCGATTGGGAATGCACTAGAAGTAAAAGAAGCCATTGATACTTTACAGGGTAAGGGGCCAAAGGATTTAGAGGAGCTTTGTCTCGTACTTGGAAGTTATATGGTCTATTTAGCCAATAAAGCTGACTCTCTAGAACACGCACGTGAACTATTGATTGAAGTAATGAACAACGGTAAGGCCCTAGAGACATTTAAGACATTTTTGCGGAGTCAGGGTGGTGATGACTCGGTTGTGGACAATCCAAACAGGTTACCACAAGCAACATATATTTCTGAGGTAGAGGCAAAACAAGACGGTTATGTTTCAGAAATTATTGCTGATGAAATTGGGACTGCAGCCATGATTCTCGGGGCAGGTAGAGCGACGAAGGAGTCAATTATTGATCTGGCAGTCGGACTCGTATTAAACAAGAAAATAGGTGACTCAGTCAGAAAAGGTGAGTCGTTAGTAACCATCCACAGCAACAAAGAAAAAGTGGAGGATATTAAAGAGAGAATCTATTCTTCAATAGCGGTCTCAGCTGAGACTGTAGCAGCTCCAACATTAATTTACGATACGATTACATCTTAATTAAAGGCTGTTTTCGAAACTTTGTTGCTTTTGACAATAGTGGTTGATTTCCTCTCCAGGATGCCACATTCCCCGGGGCGGGCGGTGAGCCTCCTCGGCTTGGGGGTCTCACCTGTCCCGCTGCTCTAAGCAGGAGTCTCACACCTGCAGCGAGAATGAACGATGTTATATAAGGTTTGTCTTTTCAATACCTACTACAAAAACAACAATCTTTTAGAAAAGAGCCTACTTAAATAGTAAAACCGAGGATGAAGCAGATCCTCGGTTTTTTATGTGTGAACGATTTTTTAGTGTTGAAAATCGTTTTTTTGCAATTGATTTGCTTTTTTCCTTTTTGATTGTGCAATTTTCCGGGAACATACTCGGTTATTTGGGACAGAATGCTTTCATTGATTTATGTTCTAGCTAGGGGAAGTGTCAATAATAAAATATATCAGTGTTAAGCCAAATCCCCCCAAACATTGCTACATTTCCGCTAACCTTACCACCAACTAATTCTCTATTTTAAGTAGAATTCCCACTCTTTCTTTCAATCCACTTAACAAAAATTTTCCTCTATTTCCAAGAAGTTTGTATAAATGTCCTCAATATGGAAAATATGTAAGTTATAAAGAATGGAGGGATTTTGTAATGATTAAACAATCTTTACGTCGAATTGTATATATAACACTTGCTATATCATTGTTTCTGCCTACTTTAGCAATGGCTGAAGAATCACAAGTGAATTTAGCTGAAAGTGCAAAGTCTGCTATTTTAATTGAACGAGATACTGGAACAATTCTTTATGACAAAAATAGTGATGAGAAACTACCACCTGCAAGTATGACCAAGATTATGACGATGACTTTAATAATGGAGTCAATTGACAACGGTAGCTTAACTTTAGATGAAAAAGTTAGAACAAGTGAGTATGCTGCTTCCATGGGTGGATCTCAGATATTTCTTGAAGCAGGCGAGGAAATGACGGTAGAAGAAATGCTAAAAGGAATTGCCATTGCATCTGGAAATGACGCGTCAGTGGCTATGGCTGAGAGAATCGCAGGGTCTGAGGAAGCATTTGTAAAAATGATGAATCAGAAAGTAAAGGATCTCGGACTAAAAAACACAAACTTTGTTAATCCAACTGGGCTTCCGGCAGAGAATCATTATAGTACGGCTCACGACATGGCTCTAATGTCTAAGGAGCTTTTAAAATATGAATTAATTACAAAATTCACGAGTCTTTACGAAGACTATCTTCGTCAAGATACAGATAAGAAATTTTGGTTAGTCAATACAAATAAATTAGTAAAGTTTTACCCTGGTGTCGATGGTTTAAAAACAGGTTTTACAAGAGAGGCCATGTATTGTTTAACAGCCACAGCTAAAAAGGACAACATGCGTGTAGTTGCCGTAGTGATGGGTGCACCAACGCCTAAGGAACGAAACGCACAAGTTTCAAAGATGTTAGATTATGCATTTAGTCATTACAAAACACATCCTATGCTGGATCGATTGGCAATTGTGGGGAAAATCAAAATTAGCAAAGGTAGTAAGAAATTTGTTGATGTTGTAACTTCTGAAAGTATTTCTGTTTTAACGAAGAAGGGTGAAACAGTTGATGATGTTACTCAAGAAGTAGTGTTAAATGACAATGTTCAAGCGCCTGTAAAAAAGGGCGATGAAGTAGGTATGCTTCGATTAAAGAGAAGTGATAAAAGTATTGTCGAAAGTCCAATTGTCGCAGCTGAAGATATTGAGATGGCCAATTGGTGGCAGTTATTTAAACGAACGTTTGGGGCATTCACGAAGACTGCGTAGAAAGATGACTAATTTACACGAAAAAACACTAGTTTTGTCACCCAAGAAGGAATCCACCTTAGAAATAGAGAAATGACTCACTAGCTTAAGAATAAGGAGGAATAAGTAGTGAGTCTTTCTATCGACTTAGAAATAAAACATAGTGTACTCTTTATCCGACTTGCAGGTGAGCTGGATCACCATACGGCGGAGGAACTACGTTCAAAGGTCACAGTTTCATTAGAGAAGAATAAAATCAATCATATGGTGTTGAATCTAGAGCATTTAGCTTTTATGGATAGCTCTGGTCTTGGTGTTATTTTAGGCAGGTACAAACAAATCAAAAATAGTGGAGGAGAAATGGTGGTTTGTTCCATTTCACCTGCTGTTAAGCGTCTATTTGATATGTCAGGATTATTTAAAATTATCCGTCTTGTAGAAAGCGAACAATTTGCACTTGAGACATTGGGGGTGGCGTAGCATGAAAAATGAAATGCACCTTCAATTTTCAGCACTAAGTCAAAACGAGTCATTTGCACGGGTAACGGTGGCTTCTTTTATTGCTCAATTAGATCCAACAATGGATGAGCTTACTGAAATTAAAACCGTTGTTTCAGAGGCCGTTACGAATGCCATTATTCATGGATACGAAAACAATTCAGAGGGTATCGTCTATATTTCAGTCACTATGGATGATAGTACGGTTCACCTAATGATTCGAGACGAAGGAATGGGAATAGAGGATATTGAGGAAGCTAGGCAGCCATTATTTACAACAAAACCTGAGCTAGAACGTTCCGGAATGGGCTTTACAATCATGGAAAACTTTATGGATCATTGTGTGATCGAATCTAACGAATTAAAGGGTACTACCATCCGTCTAACTAAGCATCTAACGAAGAGCAAAGCGCTTTGTAATTAAGGGAGAACTGTATATGGATGTGGAGGTAAAAAAAGAGAAGATTGAGACGTACTTAAAGGATCATGAGGTAAAAGGGCTAATAAAACGCAGTCAAATGGGTGACCAAGCGGCTAGAGACTTAATCATTCAAAGAAACATGCGACTCGTTTGGTCGGTTGTCCAACGCTTCTTAAATAGAGGTTATGAACCGGATGATCTCTTTCAAATTGGCTGTATCGGTTTGTTGAAATCAGTTGATAAATTTGATTTATCGTATGATGTAAAATTCTCAACCTATGCAGTACCAATGATTATTGGAGAAATTCAGCGTTTTATTCGTGATGATGGAACCGTTAAAGTGAGTCGCTCTCTGAAAGAGATGGGAAATAAAATCCGAAAAGCAAAAGATGAGCTTTCAAAAGTACTTGGAAGAGTTCCTACCATTTCAGAAATTGCGGTTATGCTTGAAATTTCACCAGAAGACGTTGTGCTTGCACAAGAAGCAAGTCGGGCGCCATCCTCGATACATGAAACGGTGTATGAGAATGATGGGGATCCTATTACCTTACTCGACCAAATTGCCGATGACACAGAAACAGGTTGGTTTGATAAGATCGCTTTAAAAGAAGCCATTAGAGACTTAGATGAACGTGAACGACTTATTGTCTACTTACGTTATTATAAAGACCAAACCCAATCCGAGGTAGCCACCAGGCTCGGGATCTCTCAGGTTCAAGTATCAAGGCTTGAGAAAAAAATATTGCAACAAATGAAAGACCAAATGGGCGTTTAGCCTGTTTGGTCTTTTTTATCTTTAATGTACCCAATTCGAGAAGAATATGCTTCATGTGTTTATAAAAAAAATCAGTTTGGTAATTACTGGTGTTCAGATGAACAAAGAATTAGAGTGGAACGGAACATGCATACTACATCTACAAGGAAATTCTTGTGTAGGATGTGAGATTGATGGAAGAAAAATTATATTTACGTATGCGCCATAAAATTCAAGTTTTGCCAAATCATACCGTTTCCATTGGTGACCTTGCACAAATAATTTCTGGTGAAGAATTAAAGAAGAAAATTGAGAAAAAGATCGTCTACCATGTCAATATGAGTGATAAAAACATCGTTGTAATCGATGTCATGACGGTCATTGAACATATAAGATCGACAACCTCGGATATTGATATTCAAACGATGGGAGCTACACAGACAATTGTTGAAATTGAATATAAGAAACGGAATTTCTCGCCTATTTATTTTGTAGGTGTGTGGTTATTACTCTTTATAGGTGCTGCATTAGCCATTATGAATTTCCACGAAGACGTTAGTATGAGAGAAGTACATCAAAGAATTTACTACATTATTACGGGAGATATCGTTGAAAAGCCATTATTGCTTCAAATCCCCTATTCAATCGGACTTGGGCTTGGAATGATTCTATTTTTTAATCACCTTTTCAAAAAACGGATTAATGAAGAACCGAGTCCACTAGAAGTGGAGATGTTTAACTATCAACAAGATTTAGATCGATATGTCATGTTGAACGAAAATAAAGAAAGTACGAAAAAGATTCATGATCATTAAGCCCGTTATCGTCATGTTTATTGGTGTTGCAGGTGGGTTAGCTGTGGGAGCAGGGTTTGTAGCCTTTTTAACAGTCTTAGGATTAATACCTAGGTTAACTCAGTTAACAAAAACAACCTCGTTCATTCAGCCCTATGAATGGGGAATCGTACTTGGTTCCATAACTGGAGGGATTTTAAGCTTACGAGATTATAGCTTTGGAATCTCTCCTTATTGGCTAATACCCCTGGGTCTGTTTTGCGGTGTCTTTATCGGGATGCTTGCTGCAGCATTAACAGAGGTCTTGAACGTCTTGCCGATATTGTCAAAGCGAATAGGGGTATTTGAAAAAATCCTCATCCTTTTAATGGCGATTGTATTAGGGAAAGTATTTGGCTCAATTTTTCATTGGGTTTACTTCGTTGACTTATAGAAAGGAGTCATGTGCATGGCAATAGAATCAAAAATGAAAAAGGATTACTTGAATCAAATAAAGTCCTTTCAGCCTAAGACACCATATATTTCGAACTGCATCAAGGCCTTTTTAGTAGGTGGAGCTATTTGTGCATTTGGACAGGTTATTCAGAATTTTTTCATAAATGTATTCCATTTCACTGAGAAAACTGCGGGAAATCCAACGGTAGCGACTTTAATTCTTCTTTCCTCCATCCTCACAGGCATTGGAGTCTATGATAAACTTGGACAATTTGCCGGAGCGGGTTCTGCAGTCCCTGTTACTGGTTTTGCAAATGCATTGACAAGTGCTGCTTTAGAGCACCGAAGTGAAGGAATTGTACTAGGTGTTGCTTCCAATATGTTCAAGCTAGCAGGGAGCGTGATTGTGTTCGGTGTCGTAGCAGCCTACATTGTGGGAGTGATTCGCTACCTTCTAAAGCTTGTGTTTACTTAAAAAGATGCAATTGCTATTCATTTCGGTCTAAGTCAGGAGGATACACATGAAACGAACGAAACTAACTAGGAGCCAAACATGGGTATTTCAGAATAAGCTATATGTTCAGTCCGTCGGAACAGCAGTGGGCCCTAAAGAAGCAGAAGGCCCACTAGGGAAGTATTTTGATAAGACTCATACTGATTTGTATTGCATGCAAGATAATTGGGAATTAGCTGAGCGCCATCTAATGTCCCAATCCATTGAAGCATGTCTAGCTAAGGCCAATAAGACATCAAAAGACATTGACCTATTTTTAGCAGGAGACTTATTGAATCAAAATATTACCGCCAATTACGTAGCTAGGGAACAACAGATTCCTTTTTTGTGCCTGTTTGGTGCCTGTTCAACATCAATGGAAACAATAGCGGTAGGGTCGGCCCTAATTGATGGTGGATTTGCAAATACTATTTTAGCTGCGACTAGTAGCCATAATTGCACGGCAGAACGACAATTTCGAAATCCAACTGAATATGGAGGTCAAAAGCCTGATACGGCTACGTTTACGGTCACTGGAGCAGGAGCCATTTTTGTAAGTAAGGAGAAGAGCCCAATCCGAATCACAAGTGCAACAATTGGAAAAGTGGTTGATTACGGAGTGAAAAACCCTTTAGATATGGGAAGTGCTATGGCACCTGCTGCTGCTGACACAATTAGTCAGCATTTAAAAGATTTAAACCGGACCCCAGAGGATTATGACTTAATTGTGACGGGTGATTTATCGACTGTAGGGTCTCCGATTACAAGACAATTGCTCCTAGAGGAGAATATTGACATTTCTAGTGTTCATAATGATTGTGGATTAATGATTTTCAGCCCTGAACAGGATGTGTTTGCAGGTGGAAGTGGCTGTGCTTGTTCTGCAGTTGTGACATTTGCTTACCTACTGAATCACTTGAAAGAAAAAAAGTACAAACGGATTCTAGTTGTAGCAACGGGTGCGCTCTTGAGCCCAATCATGATCCAGCAGAAAGAAACCATTCCTACCATTGCTCACGGTGTAGTATTTGAATCTGTTCAAGAAGGTGAGTACTGATGGAGTATGTTATTGCCTTCGTTGTAGGTGGAATCATTTGTATGATTGGACAAGTATTATTAGACTTTGCAAAGTTAACACCCGCACATGTCATGAGCATATTTGTTGTCGCAGGAGCAGTATTTGATGGCTTTGGGTTATATGACAAGCTCATTGAGTTTGCAGGTGCAGGAGCGACGGTTCCGATTACTAGCTTTGGTCATTCATTATTGCATGGAGCGATGGAAAAGGCAGATGAACAAGGATTTATAGGTATAGGAATGGGGATTTTTGAGCTCACATCTGCTGGAATATCATCAGCAATTTTATTTGCTTTTCTTGTAGCATTAATTTTTAAGCCGAAAGGATAATTAGCAATGGAGAAAAAGAGGCAGGTTATTTTAGTTACGGACGGTGACGAATACGCGTTAAAGGCTGTTAAACTTGCTGCAAAGCGAGTAAGAGGACGGTGCATTTCGCAATCACAAGGGAATCCATCTTTACTAACTGGAAAAAGCCTCGTTAACCTAATCTTAAGAACTCCTAATGATCCTGTGTTTGTCTTATTTGATGATTGTGGCTACATAGGGGAAGGGGCCGGAGAACGAGCACTACTATATGTTGCGAAACATGAAAAAATAGACGTTTTAGGAGTCATTGCAGTTGCCTCGAACTCTCACCAAGTAGAATGGGCTAAAGTGGATGTTTGTATTGATCGGTTTGGAGAATTAACAGAGTTTGGCATTGATAAATATGGACTACAAGAACTAGAAGTTGGAAGAATAAATGGTGATACAGTGTATTGCTTAGATCAACTAGATGTACCAGTTATTATAGGCATCGGAGATATTGGAAAAATGGCAGGCAGAGATGATTTGAGAGTAGGGTGTCCTATTACAATGAAGGCTGTGGAGATTATTCTAGAAAGAAGTGGATATCATGACCGAAGAAACGAGTAAAAAGAAACCGATCTCTCCAAGTCTTGCAGAAAACGAACAATTTTTAAAGGATCGAGTAGGATTTGGAACTAGCTTTGATGTAGGTATTCGCAAGTTTAAGATATTAAAAACGAATGTTTACCTACTATTTACAAATGGGTTATGTGACACCCAATTCATCACGACTATATTGAGAGAAGTGGTCAATCTCAATGAAAAAGAAGAAGCTAAAGGAAATGCAATAGAAATTATTCAAAACAGGATTAATCATCAACAGGTTTCCACTGTTAGAAACCTAGATGAAGTAGTGGATCAAGTTTTATCTGGCTTGGTTGTTTTTCTTATTGAAGGCGAAGAAAAAGGAATTGCTGTTGATGTAAGAAGCTACCCAGGAAGGTCTCCCCAAGAGCCTGACACTGAAAAGGTTATCCGAGGATCAAGAGACGGATTTACTGAGAACATCATTGTAAATACTGCCCTAATAAGAAGACGAATACGTGATGAACGATTAAGACACGAAATCATGCAAGTCGGTGAGCGTTCCAAGACTGATATTTGTATCGCGTATCTAGAAGATGTAGCAGACCCTGGGTTAGTTGAAAAAATAAAAAAAGAATTGAAAGCTATAGAAACAGATGGATTAACAATGGCTGATAAGACAATAGAAGAGTATATCGTAAAACAAGGATTTAATCCTTATCCACTAGTTCGTTATACGGAAAGACCAGATGTTGCAGCTTCACATTTACTTGAAGGACATGTATTAATTTTGGTAGATACGTCTCCAAGTGTAATTATTACACCCACCACAATGTTTCATCATGTTCAACATGCTGAGGAGTATCGCCAGGCCCCAGCAGTAGGGACATTTGTAAGATGGGTTCGTTTCCTTGGAATAGCGGCTTCTTTATTCCTATTACCCATATGGTTTTTATTCGTATTAGAGCCCCATTTATTACCAGAGGCTTTGAGCTTTATTGGCCCAAGTGAAGAAACCAATATACCAGTCGTTTTACAAATTTTTCTAGCAGACATTGGGATTGAGTTCTTAAGGATGGCTGCCATTCATACCCCAACCCCATTATCAACAGCAATGGGTCTAATAGCAGCAGCTTTAATTGGACAAATTGCAATCGATGTCGGTCTCTTTGTTCCAGAGGTTATTCTTTATGTTGCTGTTTCATCAATCGGTACTTTCGCAACACCAAGCTATGAATTAAGTATAGCTAATAAAATGGCCAGGCTCCTTATTCTCATATTAGTCGCTATTTTCCATGTGCCAGGCCTCATTGTGGGGTCTACATTATATATATTATTCTTAGCTAGCATTAAATCGCTTAATACCCCCTATTTATGGCCGTTTATTCCATTTGACCCGATCGGTTTCCTTAAAATTGTCATCAGGTCAAGTGTCCCGGGATCAAAACTTCGCCCGAGTATTGTTAATCCCCAAAATAGGAAAAGATCATCTTAGTGAGTATTGCAAGGGGAGAGTAACTGTGATAAAGTTTTTCTATTGAAATAAAGTGAAATGAATGTTGACAGTTAATAGCAGCCAAGCTATTAACTATTTTTTTAGAGTAATTTAAAATAGGGACGAGGCGAGGACAATGTTTTTACATGGAACGAGTACAGTTAATGAACTAGGGCATTTAGAAATTGGTGGAGTAGATACAATTACTCTTTCAAAAGAATATGGAACACCTTTATATGTTTATGATGTTGCTTTAATTAAGCAGCGTGCTCGTGGGTTCCGCAAAACGTTTGAAGAGCTGAATATTAAAGCACAGGTTGCTTATGCAAGTAAGGCTTTCTCATCTATCGCAATTTTTCAGCTTATAGAAGAAGAAGGTCTTAGTTTAGACGTTGTTTCAGGCGGTGAACTATATACTGCGATTGCGGCGGGGTTTCCAGTGGAACGCATTCATTTTCACGGGAATAATAAAAGTCCTTATGAAATTGAAATGGCGTTGAATGCGGGGATAGGGTGTTTTGTCGTGGATAATTTCTACGAATTAAACCTACTTGAAGAAATGTGCCGCGAGCTAAAAAAAAGGGCTAAAATACTTATCCGTGTGACCCCAGGTATTGAGGCACACACACATGATTATATTTTAACAGGACAAGAGGATTCTAAGTTTGGTTTCGATCTCCTAAGTGGCCAAGCTGATGAAGCGATAAAAATCATTAAAACCTTTGAACACATTGAATTGTTAGGTGTTCATTCTCATATAGGATCTCAAATATTCGAAACAACTGGCTTCATCATGGCTGCAGAAAAGCTATTTGAAAAAATGAAGTCCTGGAAACATAAGCTCCAATATGTGCCTAAAGTTGTTAATTTAGGAGGGGGATTTGGCATTCGTTACACGGCTGAAGATGACCCGATTCCAGTTTCTCAATATGTAATAGAGATAGTAGAAACGATCAAGGTGAAGGTTAAAGAATTAGAGATTGATATGCCTGAAATTTGGATTGAACCAGGCAGATCACTCGTAGGAGATGCTGGAACTACTTTATACACGATAGGGTCAAGAAAAGAAGTACCGAATGTGCGCCAATATGTAGCTGTTGACGGTGGAATGAGTGATAACATTCGTCCAGCCTTATATGAAGCTAAATACGAAGCAGTTTTGGCAAACCGAGTGAACGATGATCATGAAGAGGTTGTGTCCATTGCGGGTAAGTGCTGTGAATCAGGTGATATGCTCATTTGGGATATATCGCTTCCTAAAAGCTCTTCTGACGATGTACTAGCTGTTTTTTGTACGGGTGCTTATGGTTATTCGATGGCAAGTAATTACAATCGTATTCCAAGACCACCGGTTTTATTTGTGGAAGATGGCAATGTTGAGTTGGTTGTAAAGAGGGAAAGCTATGAGGATTTAATAAAATTAGATGTTCCACTTAAGCAAATGATACAACAAAAATAAGAGCCACTCCCACTCCCCGCTTGAATGTACCATTCAAGTGGGGAGTGGGAGAAGCCTATTCGTGGCAGGGAACCCAACACCTCTAAGTAATCTTACTAAAATAAAATAGACTTAACTAAATAATGACTTAATTGCATCGATTAGGCTAACGAAAAAATCTTGAAGCTTCGTTAGAAAGCCTTGTCCTTCTTCTGATTGTAGGAAGGTTGTAAGCTTTTCTTTGGCGATGTTTAATTGTTCACCAACCTGATTCCAGTCGATGTTTAGTTCTTTCATTTTATTGAAAAGGGCAATCAGGTTAGTAATATCTTCTTCAGATAGAGTAATGCCTAACTCAGTTGCGGCTGCTTCAATAATTGCGCGAAGATCCGCATCGGTTTGTGGTGTGTTTTTTGCCATTTCTTCTTTAATGCGCGCCATTAGAGCAGATGCTTCTTCTGGTCCAATTTTTTCACCAAGTTGTGCTGTTTTGATCATTTCTTCGTTTGCAACTTTTTTTACATCCTCTGAAATGACTTGATCGGATGATAGCTCATACGCTTTGATTAAACCCGTTAATGCTGCCGTTCCTGAAACTTTATAGGGAGCAGTAACATAAATAGTTGCATCTTTTACGCCAGCTGTAATAAGAGCATTTGTGTACATATCATCCGTTATAAAGGTAATATTATCAGTAGTCTCAACCTTTAACCCGCTTTCAGCTTCAGTAATCGTAATGATCGAAGACGAAATTGCCTTTGACCCGATTTGAGCCTTCGGAATAAATTCACCTAGATATTTATGCTCATCTTCATTTGCTACAGTAATTATTTGTGCATCTTCAGGTGCATTCATTTCGGTTAAAATGGATTTCTTCTGTTCTTCTGTTAAGCTTTCTCCTAAAGTGACAATCCGATCCCCAACAGTTGCATCTGCTAGTGCTTGAATGGGAAGAAGTAATAAAGTGAACAATGCTAAAACGAATGAAAATTGCTTTTTCAAGGAAATCTCTCCTTTCAACTAATAATGCCAATTTTATATACACCAAATTGATAGAATATAAACCATAATTTACTATACCATAAAAAGATTTGAAGATGTCCTAGTATTTGGTAAGGTAAATAAAGATCCTTACTAGATAAATAGTAAGGACTCTTGTTGTTTTTAAAGAATGATTAAGCGTCAAAAACTTCGACTTTCTCCATGGTGTCTCCATTTTTCATTGCTTTAGCTGTTTCAAGACCAGAAGTAACTTTTCCGAAAACAGTATGTACTCCATTTAAATGAGATTGAGGCTCATGAACGACGAAAAATTGGCTTCCACCTGTGTCTTTTCCAGCATGTGCCATTGAAAGACTTCCTGCTTCATGCTTATGAGGATTTCCTACTGTTTCACAATTAATCGAGTAGCCAGGTCCGCCTGAACCAGTTCCAGTAGGATCGCCGCCTTGACTGACAAATCCAGGAATAACTCTGTGAAATGTTACGCCATTGTAGAATCCTTCGTTAGCCAGCTTCTCAAAGTTAGAAACAGTGTTTGGTGCTTCATTTGGATACAATTCAAACTCAATTTTCTCTCCATTTTGCATTAAGAAATATCCTTTTTTCGACAATTGAAACATCTCCTTTTAGATAGCTATTCATAACCAACTTACATCATAACATTTTTATGAAAAAATCAAAAATTGTAAGGGTGAATTAAACGGTTGTTGCACAAACTACTTTAGGAATGAATCAAAAAGGAGTGAAACTCAAATGGTAAAACGAAATGAAAAAGCATCCAAAGAAGTAGATCAAAAAGCGCTAGTGAACGAAAAGGCAAGTAAAGAAAACGAACATATTCGTCAAGTAGGTCCAACAGGGGTTGCCAATCAGTAAAAAAGCCTTTTAAGGGCTTTTTTTTTTGCTACGAATTCAAATGAATCTCCAAACTAGACAATAAACCTTCGTTCTATGGTATAATGGAAAAAAATTAATAATGCTTACTATTATTCCTTCGGGGCAGGGTGTAATTCCCTACCGGCGGTGATGGATCCGAAGTGATTCAAAGCCCGTGAGCCTTTTTAGTTCACTCTAAAATCGCTGATTTGGTGTGATTCCAAAGCCGACAGTATAGTCTGGATGGGAGAAGGATGTATGAGCACAATGAAATAGGCTGTTCTTTTTTAAAAAAAGAACAAATTCTGTCCGTATGTCCAAATTTCCATATTAAAACTGGGAATTCGGTGTTTATTTGTCTACTTCTAAAAGTGGCGATTCAAACGGATTCGGAGTGTCCTTGTTTTATTCGTGTAATGCATATCTCCCCTTAGGACTTCTTTCCTAAGGGGTTTTTAGTTAAAAAGGGGTTTTCATATGACCGATATAGAATACATGAATCTAGCTTTAGTGCTCGCAAAAAGCGTGAAAGGGCAAACGAGTCCTAATCCCCCAGTAGGTTCAGTCGTTGTGAAGAATGGGCGAATTGTTGGAATGGGTGCTCATTTAAAAGCTGGGGAAGCACACGCAGAAGCACAAGCGATTAAAATGGCGGGAACGTTAACAGAAGGTGCCACTGTTTATGTAACGTTGGAACCTTGTAGTCATTTTGGTAAAACGCCCCCTTGTGCGGATCTATTAATCGAAAGCAAGGTAAGCCGTGTCTTGATTGCTACAACTGATCCTAATCCACTAGTAGCTGGAGGTGGGGTTGTCAAATTACGAAATGCCGGAATTGAAGTAGAGATTGGACTTTTACAATCAGAAGCAGATGACCTATATGAAATGTTCTTTCATTACATCACAACGAAAACACCATATGTAACCTTAAAGACAGCTGTAACACTTGATGGGAAAACAGCTTCTAGGACAGGGAGTAGTCGATGGATTACGGGTGTTAAAGCAAGAGAGGATGTTCACCGATACCGTCAGTCCCATGATGCTATTTTAGTGGGAGTAAATACAGTTATTCAGGATAACCCGAGCTTAACTACACGTTTACCTAACGGTGGCATACACCCTATACGAATTGTTTTAGACCATAAGTTAAGAACACCGCTCCATTCGAAGATAGTTAATGACAATTTATCGGAAACATGGATTGTGATAAGTTCTTCTGCTACAAAAGCTAAACAAGCTCCTTTTCTTTCAAAAGGAATAAAGTTAATTCAGTTTGAAGAGGAAACCATTCAAATTCAAGACGTGTTGAGTAAGCTAGGTGAACTTGGTATTACGTCCCTTTTGGTTGAAGGTGGTTCCGAGGTTAACGGCAGCTTTTTGAAAGAGAATGCCTTTAATCAAGTGATTACCTATATCGCTCCAAAGTTAATAGGTGGAAGACTTGCTCCAGGTTTTATTGGTGGGGAAGGGATTGCTAGTATGAATGAAGCAACACAACTTACATTTAAATCTATGGAACAACTAGGTGAAGATATAAAAATTATTGCAATTCCAGTCGTTAAAAAGAGGTGATTGTTTGTTCACAGGAATTATAGAAGAAATCGGCACTGTCAATCGAATGGTTCAGCAAGGTGAAGCCATTGAACTAACGATTCAAGCAAGCACAGTAATAGAAGATGTCAAACTTGGTGACAGTATTGCGATTAACGGTGTCTGCCTAACCGTCACCTCATTTACTAACAATAAGTTTTCCTTAGATGTTATGCCTGAAACTGTTCGTGCAACTTCGCTACAATCCTTGCGGGTAGGTTCAAAAGTTAATTTGGAGCGTGCCATGGCGGCAAAAGGACGATTTGGCGGTCACTTCGTATCTGGTCATGTTGACGGTGTTGGGACAATTATGAAAAAAACAAGAGTTTCCAATGCAGTATACTTTGAAATCGATTTACCAGAAGCATTAAGAAAGTATATCTTACTTAAGGGCTCAATCTGTGTGGATGGAACAAGCTTAACCGTTTTTGGTACGACAGAAAAAACCTTTACAATATCACTTATTCCACACACTTCTTCAGAAACCATCCTAGGCAACAAGGATGCTGGAGATATCGTAAATCTTGAATGTGATATGCTCGCGAAATATATTGAGCAATTCGTTATGATTAGAGAAAAAGAAACAAAGTCAACAAGTCTCTCGGAGAATTTCTTAAGAGAAAATGGATACATGTAATGAACTTGTATGGCTGAGAAGTATGAAAAAGGGATGGTGTATAGATGTTTGATCGAATAGAGGAAGCCATATATGAGCTAATGCAAGGAAACATCGTAATCGTATGTGATGATGAGGACCGAGAAAATGAAGGGGACTTTATCGCCTTAGCTGATAAGACAACCCCTGAGGTCATTAATTTCATGATTAAGCACGGTAGAGGGCTCGTCTGTGCTCCTATTACGGAAGCAACAGCTAGACGATTGGAATTAGTACCGATGGTAAGTCGGAATACCGACCCTCATGGAACGGCATTTACGGTTAGTGTGGACTATAAGACAACTACAACTGGAATTAGCGCTCATGAAAGATCTGAGACAATACGAAGACTTATTGACCTACATGCAAAAGCGGGAGATTTCAAGCGACCTGGGCACATCTTTCCTTTAGTTGCAAAAGATGGCGGTGTACTTAGAAGAGCAGGTCATACGGAAGCAGCTGTTGACTTAGCGAGATTATGTGGATCTGAGCCAGCAGGTGTTATTTGTGAGATTATTAATGAAGATGGAACAATGGCACGAGTGCCTGATTTAAGGAAAATAGCAGACGAATTTGACCTTAAGATGGTGACGATTAAAGACCTAATTTCATACAGACGAAAAAAAGAAAAGCTAATCAATCGGGAAATAGATATTAAGCTACCGAGTGAATTCGGCGAATTCCGAGCAATTGGCTATTCAAACGTGATCGACAATCAAGAACATGTTGCATTAGTTAAAGGTGAGATTACTGAGGATGATACCGTACTTGTTCGCGTTCATTCTGAATGTTTAACAGGGGATGTATTTGGTTCATATCGTTGTGATTGTGGTCCACAATTACATGCGGCCCTTGCTCAGATTGAAAAAGAAGGAAAGGGCGTACTTTTATACATGCGCCAGGAAGGGAGAGGTATTGGGCTTTTAAACAAAATGAGAGCATATAAGCTTCAAGAAGAAGGTTATGATACCGTTGAAGCGAATGAAAAGCTTGGTTTTGCACCTGATTTGAGAGATTATGGGATCGGTGCACAAATTTTAAAGGACTTAGGAATTACAAAAATGAACTTATTAACAAATAATCCTAGGAAAATAGCAGGGTTAAAGGGCTATGGACTAGAAGTAATAGATAGAGTAGCCATACAAGTGCCGTCGAAGAAAGAAAATGAAAGCTATTTAAAGACAAAGCATGAAAAACTGGGGCATATGCTTCATTTTTAAGAAATCTTGGATATTGCGTTACTAGAAAGGATTTTGTATGATAACAACATACATCATTCGACAATTCACATTTTAAGGGGATGAAACATAGATTATGGGTAAAGTGTTTGAAGGACATTTAATTGGAACAGGACTTAAGGTTGGGATTGTCGTTGGGCGATTCAATGAATTTATTACAGGTAAGCTTCTTGGTGGTGCCGAGGATGCTCTTAGAAGACATGGTTTGGATGCAGAAGATGTAGATATAGCTTGGGTACCAGGTGCTTTTGAAATTCCGTTAATTGCTAAAAAAATGGTTGAGACAAACAAGTATGATGCAGTGATCACACTTGGAACTGTCATTCGTGGTTCTACACCACATTTTGACTATGTGTGTAGCGAAGTATCTAAGGGTGTGGCTTCGATTACAATGCAATCGGGTGTTCCGGTAATCTTTGGAGTATTGACTACAGATACAATAGAGCAAGCCGTAGAGCGTGCAGGAACAAAAGCTGGAAACAAAGGCTGGGAGGCAGCTGTTTCTGCAATTGAAATGGCTAATCTAACTCGTTCTTTTCAATCTTAATGAATAAATACGTTCATTTAAAGTTATACTAGGATATTAAGGATGTTTTATTTTAATAATCAATTATCTTATATAAAAAAGTAATGTTTTTATACTTCTTATATTTTATTTAAGAGTTTTCTCTGATTGGTTCTTAGTCTAGTTCCAGTGGCCAAAAGAATGAATACACTGTGCTTTTCTAAACTGACGTTGGAAAGTTATTTCGGGTAATGAGGGGTTACTATGTTAATTCGATACAAGAAAACTTTTGAAAAAATTGCGATGGGTCTTCTTTCGTTTATGCCAACAGAGAAGGATTTAAAGAAACTGCAGCAATCAATGAAGCAATATGAAATTGACGAAAATTGGCAATTATTTCTCTGGAAAGACGACGACATTATCGGAATAATAGGAGTTTTCAATAAGGACGATAGCAATATTGAAATCCACCACATTTGTGTTAATCCATCTCATAGGCATCAAGGGATTGGTAAGAAGATGGTGAAAGCAGTAAAAGAAGCAATGCTTGATAAGAATATTATTGCTACAGAGCAAACGGCTTCATTCTTCGAGAAATGCGATCAATCTTTAGAGAATTGTGATGAAAATATAGATAAGACAGATAAATAGACTAACAAGTAAAGGCTGCCCTTATAAAGGCAGCCTTTTTAGTATCATAACTCATTTGTTTGATATTCGATTCTTAAGTAAACTTTGTCTAAGACGCTCTGCAATTACTTCATTTCTGTCCCGTAATGTATGCTTATTTATCAAATAATCGTTAGCTAGGTTACTAGCAGTTCCCCAAATGAATCCCCTGTCTTGGCAACCTTTATGGCATTCTATCAACAAATTCTCATCTTGAATCGGTAGAAATAGGCTTGAGTAGGGTTGTTGATTTAGTATCTCGTTAACTCTGGATTGTATGATTACCAACAGATCCTCGTAGTCTAGGCCAAGCTCAATAACAGCTTTCTTTTCTTCTCTCAAAATTAAAGAAGCATTCTGCATCATACGTAAGGCACCCTTATAGTTTCCTCTTCTTTGATGATAGAGTGAAACGGCTATCTGGATAAAGGCAACCCAATATTTTTTACGATTCCCTGTTTCATCCTCTTTCCAATATTCCTCTAGAACCTCATGACATTCAAAGTAATCACGATCACCGTGAAAATGAACTAAATAATCTATGTAAGCTTGTGGATACATACGATCACCCTTACTTTTTATTCTTTAAGTGTATCATAAAACAAGTGTCTAGCAGAAAGCTAGACACACATGATGTTGCTTAATACCAAGAAGCACCTACGATAATTAATAAAATAAATAATACTACGATTAAAACAAATCCACCACTATTGTTGTTGTTACAAGTTTCACTCATGTTGTTTTCCTCCTTTAATTTTCCTGATTACATAGATAGCATATGCAGGCAACTAAAAACTCGTATAGGCATCTGTCTACTCTAATGAAATTTTAACGCCCTTTTATTGAAATATTTACTTACAAAAAATCTATTGGACTAGACTAGGATATCGACTATACTTAGGATAGTTTAGAAGTATAGATGGTGGGATGATTGTGCAATACAATGTAAAACTAGATGCGTTTGAAGGTCCTTTAGACCTGCTGTTGCATTTGATAAATAGATATGAAGTGGATATATATGAAGTACCTATGGCTGAGTTAACTGAGCAGTATTTATTATACATTTATGCGATGCAGGAATTACAGCTCGATAATGCGAGTGAGTATTTAGTAATGGCAGCAACGCTATTAGAAATAAAAAGTAAAATGCTTCTCCCTAAGCATGAGGAAGAGTTATTTGATGATGACCTAGAGTATGAAATCGACGAGGATCCTCGTGATGAGCTAATGAAGAGGCTTATTGAATATCGCAAATACAAGGAAGCAGCCCAAGATTTTAAGCAATTAGAAGAGGATCGGGGCCAAATGTTTACAAGAGCTCCAAGTGATTTAAGCGAGTTCAATACAGATGTACCAGAAAAAGTTGAATTAGATGTCAACCTTTACGATATGCTGGGTGCATTCCAAAAACTACTACGTCGGAAAAAGCTCCAAAAGCCCCTGCAGACTAAAATTACAAGGCAAGAGATACCGATTGACGTCAGGATGGATCAAATCTTAGAGGAGTTAGTCTCCCTGCTACCGAATGAGAGAAGGAACTTTATGGATCTTTTCCCATATGAAGATAAAGATCATATTGTGGTTACTTTTTTAGCATTACTTGAATTAATGAAAACGAACACGATCCTACTGGAACAAGAAGACAATTTCTCGGATATCTTTCTTTCGCTCCGACCTAGTTAAAGACAAACGGATGGATATGGAGAAGTATATTTGGTGGATAGTGGACATAGCACAAAGCTAAAACCGAACTAAAACAAGAAACTATGCCTTCGTTACAGAATGGAAGGAGAAGAATAAAGTAATGAATATTCATAATTGGAAAGCAATTATTGAAGGACTGCTTTTTGCAGCTGGAGATGAAGGGCTAACGAGTAAACAGTTTTGTTCTGTTCTCGAATTACATGCCCAGACTGTTGATGATATTATTAATGAAATGAAGTTGGATTATGAATCAGAGAGTAGAGGGATACGAATCATTGAAATTGCAGGGGTCTATCAGCTAGCGACGAAGAAAGAGCATGCTCCATACTTTAAAAAAATAATGGAGACCCCAATGAATAACACCTTGTCTCAGGCAGCCCTAGAAACATTAGCCATTGTTGCCTATAAGCAGCCTATTACTCGAGCTGAAATTGAAGATATTCGCGGAGTGAAGACAGAACGTCCGATCCAAACGCTGGTGACTAAAACAATTATTAAAGAAGTGGGCAGAGTTGAAGGGACAGGAAGGGCAATACTTTACGGTACAACAAAAGAGTTTTTAGATTATTTTGGATTAAAATCTATAGAAGAGCTTCCTAAGCTTCCAGAAAATACATCTGAAGAATCGGTTCAAGAAGAAGCTGATTTATTTTTCGAGAAATTTGTTGAAGCATTTGAGGATCTACCTTAGACGTATGGTACTATGAAAGAAAGAAAAGATAGAAGGGTGAGAGTATGCAAATTATAGAATGTATTGGTCATGAGCTTGAAAAAGAACAGCCTAATACCTCTGAAGATTTTTTTAATCGATCTGTTGTAAGGTTTGTGGAAGATGGTGTTGAAAAAACGTTTCACCTTTTGTACATTAGATATTTTGATGAAATGTTTACTCAGTTTACACCATTTAAGCAGGATCCTATCTTCAAGTTCGGTGAGAAAGAAATATTTTTTCGGGATATAGTAGGAATTGTTTGTTTGATCAAAAATCCTGCTTTTCGTGATCGGAAACGGGCATATATTAATAACCAAAGAGAATTTGAACAATATTTTTCTGGGATTAATTATGAAATGCTTCAGGAGCTAGTACAGCAAGTTACTCAAAATGGAAGCTATGATTTATCATCACCACTTTTACTCATTGAACAGCCGTAGAAACTCATACATAATACAGATAAGGTGTGAATGGGAGGAACAAGGAAATGGGAAATGATATCGTCCACAGTCAAATAGAACAAGTTGAACAATTCCTAAAGGATACAGTCGTTCTTGTGTCTGATTTTTTAAATGAGACAACAATCTCATCCTTGAAAAATGAGGGTTCGCTAGAGCAAGAAAAGTATTATAAATTACTTTTATCTGGGCTTAGAAAACTCGTGGTTAATTGTGAAGAAGGACTTGATGCCTGTCAGGTTGTCTTGCTGAACAACTCATTCTTAAAACCAGTTGCTGAGAAAACGCTTTATAGAATTTACCATCAATGTATAGAAGAGTTCTTCTCACCAAAGAGTGATGTTTGGGCTGAGAATAGTCGTGCTGCTTATACTGGGAAAAATGCCATCACCTTTTCTGAGAAAGCTCCTGAATCAATCCAGCTACTATTTTCAAAGCTGGAAGGGAAATTCCAAGGAATTCGAGAAGAGCTTGAATACTATGAAACAGATTATCGAACAAAGATGCTGCAATCGTAAAAGGGATGGCCTACAAGCCATCCCTTTTTGCATACTTATATTTCTTTAAAGAATTCGTCGGATAATAAAGTAGGGTGATTTCAACTTTGATCTATAATGACTGAAACACTTAAGCGTGTTAGATAGGCACTCTTTCTTAAGAAACGAATAGGATAGTGAGGACGCTCGTCAACTTAGGAGGGATTGAATGGAACAGAGAATGTATTTTTCGTATTTGGAAGAAGTGAATAATTGGGCAAGGAAAATGGAGCAAATAGTAATTGTGCACAGACAGGAGAAAAGTTTGAATGAAGAAATTTTAAATTTACTAGTTAGGTTGGAAGAGGTAAGAGAGAATCAGCCTATAACAGTGGAAGGTATTGAAGAAATTCAACAAATGACAGAAAAAATTTCTAATGAGGCCAAAATAGTATCATGTGAAATTGAAAGTAGAAAAAGTCCGAATCGTAGAGTTCCTATCGGAGAACATGTCTTGCCTCCATTACCCTACTCATATAATGCTCTAGAACCATATATATCAGAGGAAATCATGAAGCTACATCATGATACGCACCATAAAAGCTACGTGGATGGCTTGAACAAAGCAGAGAAAATGTTAGAAAAGGCGCGAACAACGAATAACTATGATTTATTAAAGCATTGGGAAAGAGAAGCTGCATTCCATGGATCGGGTCATTACTTGCATACGATTTTCTGGTTTATCATGAAGCCAAATGGTGGTGGAACACCAATAGGTGGTTTATTGCGTCAAATTCAAAAGGATTTTGGAAGCTTTGAACAATTTAAGGAACACTTCACAGAAGCTGCAAAGAAAGTGGAAGGTGTGGGGTGGGCCATACTTGTATGGGCACCAAGATCACACCGGTTAGAAATTTTGCAAACTGAAAAGCATCAACTCATGACACAATGGGATACAATTCCGATACTTGTTTTAGATGTTTGGGAGCATGCCTATTACCTTCAGTATAAAGCTGACAAAGATACGTATATTGAAAAATGGTGGAATGTCGTGAACTGGGATGAAGTTGAAATGAGATTTGATGAGGCCTCGAAACTAAAATGGGTGTCTTATTAAATTTGAAGGTGGGGCGCGACTTGAGTCGCGTTTTTTTTTTTTTCTTAGACGGTAAAAACAACGCAGTACCTTGGTTTATTGTTAAACACAATGGTTGTTGATTTCCACTCCAGGATGCACCATTCCCCGGGGCGGGCGGTGAGCCTCCTTAAGCGCAAAGGAATGGAAGGCTTTCACTACCGTGAAAAAGCCTAGGTCTCACCTGTCCCGCTGCTCTTAGCAAGGAGTTCGAGCATATCCGTTCCAATCAACTTTTTTGTAGTTAGTAGGATTTTCTTATTGTTATTAACACCTTCTAAACGATCACTAAACCAATAATTGTGTTAGTTTGACCGTCTAAGTTTTTTTTACAAGAAATTTTATGGTGAAATGCTATAACATAAGAATATAAGTCTAAAAACTAAAAAATAAATGATTGTATAAATGTTTTACCTTCAAACTAATTAACCTTTCTCCTTTATAAACCTTATATATAGTTGATGATCTAATAGCTTTCGCCTTTCCATTTTTCAAAATAGAGAGTTTCGCCATTATAATCCCTACTCTTTCGGATAGTTCTGTTATACTCATTTTTCTTTTCGCGAACAACGCATCAATATTGATTAGAATCGCCATGTTTTCAAACTCAGACCTTAAAAGAGGGTGTTCAAAAAGTCCGGCAAAAATAGCTTCAAATTTCTTCGTCAGCTCGTCTCTCCGCTCCTCACGTATACAAAACATACGCGCAGGTAGCTCAAGACTTCGCTTCCTCGAACTTCTTTGCTCTTTTTGTCCTCCTTTTTGAACAGACTCTAAAAGCATTTTTAGATTTTATATCTATGGCTCATATTCTTTTGCTAGTAAAAATCAATTTTCAATCATAAGCGTGATTGTCCCGCATAAACTTGTACAAAACATGGAAAAGAAGCGGGGGGACACAGAATGAGGATCCGAATATCTCTCATATACATATTGCTATTGTCTTTTTTTATTTCGATCATACCAGTAAACAATGCTAGTGCAGCACCTGGAGTTAGTGCTAGGAGTGCTGTTTTAATAGAGCAAGAGTCGGGTAGAGTTCTATTTGGTAAAAATGAGCATGAAGTGAGGAAAATTGCGAGTATTACAAAAATTATGACGGCTATATTGGCTGTTGAGTCTGAAAAATTAAATGAAACGGTAATAGTAAGTAAGAATGCTGAAGGAACAGAAGGCTCATCCCTTTATTTAGTTGGTGGGGAGAAAATCAAGCTTGAAGACTTGGTCTATGGGCTTATGCTCAGGTCTGGAAATGACGCAGCGGTTGCGATTTCAGAGCATGTAGGAGGAAGTCTAGACGGCTTTGTCTATATGATGAATCAAAAAGCAGAACAAATTGGAATGAAAAACACTCTTTTCACAAACCCTCATGGCTTAGATACTCACAATACTCATCTTTCAACTGCCTATGATATGGCCATTTTGACTAGATACGCCATGCAAAATGAAACATATCAAAAGATTTCAGGTACGAAAGTCTACCGTGCTCCTCATCCTGATGGAAAGTGGGATCGGGTTTGGAAAAATAAAAACAAATTAGTAACAGGGCTTTATGCTCATTCAACAGGTGGAAAAACAGGGTACACGAAGCTTGCGAAGCGAACATTAGTGTCCACTGCATCTAAGGATGGAATGGATTTAATTGCTGTCACCTTAAATGCTCCAGGCGATTGGAACGATCATATTGGTATGTTTGACTTTGCCTATAATCAATTTGACCTTGTAAAAGTACTAGGAAAAGGAACCATTTCTAAAATGGAGGACCCTTTCTATAAAGACAAGGTATATTATAACCATGATTTTCTCTATCCTTTGCTTGAAAAGGAAGAGGAAAAGATCCGTGTCAAAATAAATTTAGTGAAAGCCGATCAATCTAAGTGGAAATCACCAGAAGATGTTCCTGTACCAGTTGGGAAGGCGTTCATCTATATGAATGATGAAAAAATTGGAGAACAATCTGTTTTCTTTGATACAACTAGTATTTCACCTCCAAAAAAATCCTTACTTGAACTATTCAAAAGCTTGTTTTTCACCTTTCTAGGTATGGAAATCTATGGTTAATATCATATGGATGCTTCTGACAGTAATAGGCATCATATTTGCAATGATAAACGGCACGATGGAACAAGTAAACGAAGCTGTGTTTAGTGGTGCAAAAGAGGCAGTTACTATTTGTATAGGATTAATAAGTGTCCTTGTTTTTTGGCTAGGGCTCATGCGAATTGCACAAAATGCTGGGTTACTAGAAATTTTGGCAAAAGCTTTTCAACCCATTGTTCGGCGACTTTTCCCAGAGGTTCCAGTAAAGCACCCTGCGATGGGTTATATGCTCTCGAACATGATCGCCAACATGTTTGGTCTGGGCAACGCTGCGACCCCAATGGGAATTAAGGCTATGGAGCAGTTGAAAGAATTAAATGGGGGAAAGGATACGGCTAGTCGATCGATGATTACATTCCTGGCCATTAACACAGCAAGTTTAACCATAGTTCCGACAACTGTGATCGCTATTCGGATGCAATATGACTCAGCTAGCCCAACTGAAATAGTAGGCACTACATTTATTACAACTTTGATATCGGCAATAGGTGCCGTTCTCATCGACCGATATTATTATCACAGAAGAGTAAGAAGAGAGGGGAATCGAAAATGAGTCTATTGTCAACGATCTCTCTTTGGTTTATCCCTCTACTAATAGGGTTTGTCTTAGTCTATGGAACCATAAAAAAGGTACCAACCTACGAAAGCTTTGTCGAGGGTGGGAAAGAGGGAATAACAATCGCATTTTCCATTATTCCATACTTGGTAGGTATGCTCGTTTCCATCTCTATCTTTCGTGCATCAGGGGCCATGGAGTCATTCACCAACCTAATCAAACCATTTTTTTTAATGATTGGAGTTCCAGTCGAAATTGTTCCGTTATCCTTAATTCGTCCCATCTCTGGAACGGCAGCTCTCGGGATGACTAGCGATCTGATTGCCACATATGGACCCGATTCTTTTATCGGGAGATTAGCATCTGTTCTACAGGGGAGTACAGACACAACGTTTTATGTATTAACTGTTTATTTTGGTGCAGTTGGGATCAAAAAAATGGGGGATGCCCTAAAGATTGGACTGCTAGCTGACGTTTTCGGAATTATAGTTGCAATAGTTATGGTTTCCATTGTATTTGGGTAAAAGCTCGTATTCTTACCGAGCTTTTTTTTGTTTTTACAGTATACTGACATTTCTTGTTTCTTGTTTATTTTTGATGGAAAAGCTAATATGTAGAGTGAGGTGAATAGAATGGAACGTTTACAAAAAGTAATTGCGCAAGCAGGAGTTGCATCTAGAAGGAAAGCAGAAGAATTGATCGTGCAAGGAAGTGTAACAGTTAACGGTATAGTTGTTAAGGAGCTTGGTACAAAAGTGTCGCCAAATGAAAGAGTTGAAGTGAATGGGATTCCTCTTCAAAGAGAACAGCCTGTTTATTTTTTACTATATAAACCAACTGGTGTAATTTCAAGCGTATCTGATGATAAAGGTAGAAAAGTGGTCACAGACTTTTTTCCACTCCGAAAAGAAAGAATTTTCCCTGTGGGTCGATTAGACTATGATACATCTGGCGTTTTAATCATGACCAATGACGGAGAGTTTGCCAATTTACTTATGCACCCTAAGCATGAAATGAATAAAGTGTATATTGCAAAATTGAAAGGGATTCCTAGGAGAGATCAATTAAAATTATTGGATAAAGGAATTCGCTTAGAGGATGGAGTAACAGCACCTGCTAGAACGAAGGTGATCACCTCAGATAAGAATAAGAATACGTCGATTATTCAGATTACGATACATGAGGGTAGAAACAGACAGGTAAGAAGAATGTTTGAAGCTATTGATTGTCCGGTAATTAAGTTAAAAAGAGAACAATATGGATTTTTAACACTTCATGGACTCAATGCAGGTGAATCAAGGGAATTAACCCCGTATGAGGTAAAGCAACTCAGATCTCAATCATTGCTAACCAATAAGAAATAAATAGATGTCACATAAGTTTCATATTCTTCGTTTAGTAGCTTCAGACTAGAGTGCTATAATGAAGGAGTTAAATGTATAGGAATGATAGGTTATTACTGTTCTTTTCTTCCTATTTCTAAGGAGAGAGTGACATGAAAAATAAACGACTATGGATGAGAACGATCATCTTACTTATTTTAGCCAGTGCGGTATGCTACACGCTTTACGCAAACTTCCTTTCTCCTAAAGAAAGAGTACGAGTAGGCAGCACAGCACCAAACTTTATACTTAAGGATTTAGATGACTTGGAATATGAACTAGAGAGTTTTCGTGGAAAAGGTGTTTTTCTTAATTTTTGGGGTACATGGTGTAAGCCGTGTGAAAGGGAAATGCCTTTTATGCAAAACCAATATAAGCATTTTAAAGAACAAGGTGTTGAAATCCTGGCTATAAATCTGGACGAAGCTCCGATAGTTATAGAAAAATTCACAGATCGACATGGGTTAACTTTCCCTATTCCAGTAGACAAAGATTCGCAGGTGTTAAATGCCTATGATGTAGGACGATTACCGGCTACGTTTTTAATTGATAAAGATGGAAAAGTGTTAAAAATTATAACAGGCTCAATGACAGAAAAAATGGTCAATGATTATATGAATATGATCAAGCCTTAGGTACAAGTAGGTGAGGGGAAATGGAAATCGTAAAATGTGAATGCGGCCACGTAAATCCACAAGGTACTATCTTATGTGAATCATGTGGAAAGCCTCAACAAGAAGAACAAGCACCTAAAATATTAGCAGATATGCGTTATGATGGGAGTGCTAGACGATCACAGGTTTATAAAAAAACAATGGTCGATAAAATCTGGAACTTCTTTTCATCTGTAAAAGTAGGGGTATGGTTAATTGCCCTTACCTTATCAGCTTCAGCAATTGGAACCATCTATCCGCAGCATATGTATATCCCACAGACTGTCTCA
The DNA here is from genome assembly GCF_049310945.1 of Bacillus sp. DJP31. Classification (NCBI taxonomy): domain Bacteria; kingdom Bacillati; phylum Bacillota; class Bacilli; order Caryophanales; family Bacillaceae; genus Bacillus; species Bacillus sp. DJP31. Next base: position 145,180 of record NZ_JBMERO010000003.1, read on the forward strand.
CCAAGTGAATTTTACGAGGAGCAATATGGCTGGAGCGGAAAGCTGTACTTCGAACTTGGTTTCCATGATTTATATGGTTCATGGTGGTATATGCTGTTAATTGCAGCGATAGGAATCTCCTTAGTTATTGCTTCTCTAGATCGAGTCGTTCCTTTGTATCGAACATTAAAAAAACAAGGTGTTATTCGTCATGAAGGTTTTATGAAGCGTCAGCGTTTATATGGGGTAACTATTCTTCATTCAGACAAAGAGGAAGCCTTTACTAGACTTCAAATGAACTTAAAAAAGCGAAGATACCGAGTTCGTACAGAAAATGGAAGCTTGCTTGCTGAAAAGAACCGCTTTTCAAGATGGGGCCCTTACGTTAATCATGTTGGATTAATTATCTTTTTAATTGGAGCCATGCTTCGTTTTGTGCCACAAATGTACACGGATGAAGTATTATGGATTCGTGAAGGAGAAACAAAAGTAATCCCAGGAACTGAAGGGCAATACTATTTGACAAATGAATCGTTTTTACTTGAGGTTTATGATAAAGAAAAGGATGCAGATGTCTTTAATGCAGCACTTGATAAGGTAGGAACTGTCGCGAAAAATTATCAAACGAATGCTATTTTATTTGAGCGTAAAGGTGAAATTATTCACGGAGCAGATCCTGAATTAGAAGAAATTAAAAAACATCCCATTCGTGTAAACGAACCTATAAAGCATGAAGGATATGCTTTATATCAAGTAGACTATAAGTTAAATGAATTCAACACCATGTCATTTAATCTAATTGAAAAAACTTCTGAAAATGAATTCGGGAATTTTAAAGTCGACTTATTAAATCCCGCTTCGGATTATGATTTTGGAAATGGTTATCGAGTTGAATTGATGAGTTATTTTCCGGACTTTTATTTTGATGACGATGGAGATCCTGCAACAAAGTCCAAAGTACCTAATAATCCAGCATTTGTCTTTAAAATGTTTACACCAAATACACCAGATGGTGAAGTCAGTTTTGTGGCGATAAAAGAAAATTTTGAGCCTCTAGGTGAGAATCAATTTAAGATGCAATTTGCGGGTATTGAAACAAAAAATGTATCTGGTTTGACTGTTCGTAAAGATTATACGCTTTGGATCCTAGCATTAGGTGGTGCCATCTTTATGATTGGTGTCACTCAAGGAATGTATTGGAATCATCGTCGAATCTGGGTTCAGAAAAAAGAGGATGGATATTGGGTTGCGGCTCATACGAATAAAAATTGGTATGGAATTAAGAAAGAACTAGAAGTACTTGTTGTCGGGACAGGAATTTCTGTACCAGATGATCGAACGGATGAGCCCGAAATTGTGTGAAAAAGGAGGATATAAATGGTTGAAATTAGTAGTAACTTACTTTTTATTGCATTTGTACTTTATTTAATAGCGACCTTCTTTTTTGGAGGAGCGATTCGAGATAAGCAAAGTGAATCAAACATTAACAAATGGAGTAAAATTGGAATTATCATTACCATCGTTGGATTTATAGCACAACTTGGTTATTTTATTACGAGATGGATTGCTTCTGGACATGCTCCAGTAAGTAATTTGTTCGAATTCACTACATTTTTTGGAATGATGCTCGTTTTAGCTTTTATTGTCATTTATTTTATGTATAAAAGTAGTGTACTTGGCTTGTTTACTTTACCTGTTGCTTTGCTAGTCATTGCTTATGCCAGTATGTTTCCTCGCGACGTGGCACCTTTAATACCTGCTCTGCAGAGTTATTGGCTTCATATTCACGTAACTACTGCGGCATTAGGTGAAGCTGTCTTAGCTGTAAGTTTTGCCTCTGGACTTATTTATCTTATTCGTGTTATTGATCAAACTGTTAAAAGTAAGCGGACATTTTGGTTGGAATTTGTTTTATATAGTCTATTAAGTGTGGTTGGTTTTATTGCTGTAACAGTCGGTTTCTCAGCTTCAAACTATGAAGCTACGTTTAAATGGGTTGATCCGAATTTAGAGGAGCAAGTTGAACTTGTTTACAATCTCCCGCCAATCGTTGGACCACCTGGTGGAGAGGAAATCACAACGGATAAAATGAGTCCTATCTTTGATGCACCCAAATGGATGAAGGGTGAAAATGCACCGAAGAAGCTTAATACTTTACTTTGGTCTATATTATCAGGTCTAGTCCTCTACTGGGGAATAAGATTACTACTTAGAAAACGAATTGCTGCGGCCATTCAACCCCTTCTTAAAAATGTAAAACCACAACTTGTTGATGAAATTACCTATCGATCGGTTGCAATTGGATTTCCGATATTCACACTTGGAGCACTTATTTTTGCCATGATTTGGGCACAGGTTGCGTGGACTAGGTTTTGGGGCTGGGATCCAAAAGAGGTGTGGGCACTTATCACATTCTTATTCTATGCCGTATTTTTACACTTGCGCCTATCACAAGGTTGGCATGGAGAGAGATCTGCATGGTTAGCCGTTTTAGGATTTGCTATCATCATGTTTAACTTAGTTGTTGTAAATCTAGTGATTGCAGGCTTACACTCGTACGCGTAAAAAAAAGGCCTTCACCATATGTGTGAAGGCTTTTTTGAAAATAAAACTAATCTATAATGAGGTGTCATTAAATGGATCAGGCAATTACAATTCTAGTAGTAGATGATGAAGAACGTATTAGAAGATTATTAAGAATGTATTTAGAGAGAGAAGGCTATCAAACTGAAGAAGCTGAAGATGGAATAGAAGCTTTAGACAAGGCTATGGCAAAGGACTATGATCTCATTCTTTTAGACGTAATGATGCCTGGAAAAGATGGAATTGAAGTTTGTAAGGAGCTTCGAGAATTTAAAGCAACTCCGATCATTATGCTTACAGCAAAAGGTGAAGAAGTGAACCGTGTTCAAGGCTTTGAGGTCGGCACGGATGATTATATTGTAAAGCCCTTTAGTCCAAGAGAAGTTATATTGCGTGTGAAAGCACTACTTAGAAGATCCACTAAAACACTTTATCTACATACAGAAACGAACACGAAGGATGTACTAGTTTTTCCGCACTTAACCATTGACAATGATGCACACCGTGTGACAGCAGACGGTCTTGAAGTTGGTTTGACACCTAAGGAGTATGAACTGCTTTTTTTCCTAGCAAAGTCACCTGATAAAGTATTTGATAGAGAACAACTACTTAAAGAAGTATGGCATTATGAATTTTTTGGTGACCTTCGTACTGTGGATACTCATGTAAAGCGTTTACGTGAGAAGCTTAATAAAGTATCAGAGACTTCTGCCAAAATGATTATTACCGTTTGGGGAGTAGGGTACAAATTTGAGGTCGTCGAATAATGAAGCTCTGGAGAAGTGTGGTTGGAAAGCTATGGATGACCATTCTATTTCTAGTGTCTTTCGTGCTTTTAATCCTAACCATTATGCTATTAGAGTTTTTTGAACAGTACCATGAAAATGAAGCTGAATGGGACTTGAAACAAGTCGCAAATAAAATCGCTCAGATTATGGAAGAACATGATGACCTGCAGCTCGCTAGGTCTATTTCTTGGGAGATTGTAGATCCTTTGACAAAGGTACTTATAGCTCAAGATAATCAACATTACTGGTATTCACCTTCAAAGAATGACATGATTGACATTCCTTTATCGTTTATCCAAAAAGATGAGGATTTATCTAAAGTACTAAAAGATAAAGAAACAATCATGAAGAAAATAGAATATTCATCTATCATGAAAAACCAGGATTCCTTTAATGAAGTCATTATTGTAGGTGTTCCTTTTACCTCAACGGCTGGGGATCAAAATGCAGTATTTTTGTACCAATCATTGGATGCTGTCAAAAAAACAACTGAACAAACAACCAATCTTATCTTCCTTGCCGCGGGTATTGCCTTTATGCTGACAACTTTTTTTGCCTTTTTTCTTTCTTCACGTATAACGTCGCCACTAATTAAAATGCGAGAAGCAGCCCTTCAAATGGCAGAGGGGAAATTCGAGACAAAGCTTCCTGTCTTAACACATGATGAAATTGGTGAGCTTGGTACTGCTTTTAATAAAATGGGGAAGAAACTAAAGCTTAATATTGATGAATTAAGACAGGAAAAGGAACAGTTATCTAGCATTTTGAGTAGTATGGCAGACGGTGTAATCACTATAAACCGCCACGGAGTCATGCAAGTATCGAATCCTCCTGCCGAACGATTTTTACAGGCTTGGTATTATGAGCAAGGAATGGAACAAAGTCTTGACAAGGAAATTCCAGTAGAAATGAGAGAGCTCTTTGGGCGTGTTGTCTCGTTTGAAAGTGAACAAATGATTGAAATGCGTTTTCAAGGACGTACATGGGTCATTGTGATGAGTCCGCTATATAACGGCAGCCTAATCCGTGGAGCGGTTGCAGTCATTCGAGATATGACAGAGGAACGACGTCTGGACAAGCTTCGGAAGGACTTTATTGCCAATGTCTCTCATGAGCTAAGAACTCCCATTTCAATGTTGCAAGGCTATAGTGAAGCACTCATAGATGACATTGCAGGATCCGAACAAGAAAAAAGAGAAATTACAGGCGTCATTTACGAAGAATCGTTACGAATGGGACGATTAGTGAATGAACTACTAGACATTGCTCGAATGGAGGCTGGTCACATTCAGCTTCGTGAGGAGCCAGTCAATCTTCAGGAATTCGTTGAACGAGTTGTTCGTAAATTTCAAGGATTAGCAAAAGAAAAATCGATTACTTTGACACATTCTTGTACAAACTGCCATGAGTTTTTCACCTTTGATCCTGACCGCATGGAGCAAGTGTTTACCAATCTAATTGATAATGCGATTCGACATACAGAAAATTCAAGTTTGGTAGCGGTAAAGGTTCATATGTTGGAAAATGGCCTCAAAGTTGACATACAAGATTTTGGATCAGGAATACCGAATGAAGACCTACCGTTTGTCTTCGAACGATTCTATAAAGCAGATAAAGCAAGAACAAGAGGTAAGGCTGGTACTGGATTAGGTTTGGCGATTGTCAAAAATATTATTGATGCACACCTTGGGCAAATCTCTGTTCATAGCAAAATAAACGAAGGAACGACATTTTCCTTCGTTTTACCTCGAAAATAGCGAAAATCCCACTATTTTTGCCGAAGTTTCTTGTTTCATACGAAACAATTTTTGATGCAATTTGAAGAGTTATGAAAAAAGTTCTTGAATTAAAAATGTCCTCCGTGTAAGATGAAGAAGGATTTACTATTGAAAATTTAATATTTCAAGAATTAAAGGTGCTCAGTGATTTCTATCATGGGCTTAAAAGGGAATCTGGTGTAAAAGTCCAGAACTGTCCCCGCAACTGTAAGTGTTGACGAAATGAAAATATCCACTGTATAACTGGATGACAGACTTGTTGTTCTTTATATGGGAAGGTTTCAGAGTAGGAGGATCACAAGTCAGTAGACCTGCCTTTAATTTATGTTTCAAGAATCTTCGGGGATCTGAGAAGAAGGAACGGTCAACTAGCTTTGCTTTTGCATTGTACTAAGTTCTATTTCTTTTTTGATCGTCTTCTAAACTCGCCCAATAATAGGGCGAGTTTTTTTATTTGGTAACTAGCACAATGCTTTTACATAAAAAATAGGAATAGGGGTAAAAAACATGCAAAAAGTGAAGCATTATTTATGTTCATCTATGATAGCTATCATGACCATTTTTACATTGGCCGCTTGTGGATCTGATGAGGCGAAAGAACCTGCAAAGACCGAAACGCAAGGGGAGGAAGTAACAGTAGCGGGTTTCCCTGTTACCATTACGGACGCACTAGACATTGAGATAACTATAGAAAATCAACCTGAGAGAATCGTATCACTCATTCCGAGCAATACGGAGATTGTATACGCGTTAGATTCAGGTGACAAATTAGTAGGAGTATCTGATTTTGATAATTACCCAGAAGAAGTGACGACAAAAGAGAAAATTGGTGGAATGGAATTTAATGTAGAGAAAATCATATCTCTAAAGCCGGATTTAGTATTAGCACATGAATCAAGTGCGGGAACTGCGCAGGGTGGTTTAGATCAGCTTCGTAGTTCAGGAATTACTGTTGTGGTTGTGCCGGATGCAACATCATTTGAAGGAGTTTATGATTCTATAAAATTAATTGGTACAATTACAGGTACATTAAATAAAGCTAAAGAAATAGTCGGAAATATGCAAATTAAACTTGAAGAAATAAAAGAAAAGGCATCAGCTGTAACAGAAAAATCAACCGTATGGGTGGAAGTATCTCCAGCACCTGAAATTTATACAACGGGTAGAGGTACATTTATTCATGAAATATTAGAAACAATAGGAGCAACTAATGCTGCAGGTGATCAAGAAGGATGGGTTATGTTTACCGAAGAGGATGCGGTTATCTTAAATCCAGATGTTGTCGTAACTACTTATGGATATTATGTAGAAAATCCAAAGCAACAAGTGTTAGCTCGAGCAGCATGGAGCGAGGTAACAGCGATAAAAAATGAACGTGTGTATGATGTCCATTCAGATAAAGTCACACGTTCAGGGCCTCGTTTAATTGAAGGAGTAGAGGAACTTGCAAAAGCAGTTTACCCTGAAATCTTTGCGAAATAATGAACTATTCTTATATGTATTGAGTAGTTTAATCTGTTTAACGGTCTTATTTATGGGGATATCGATAGGTACACTATCGATTCCCTTTTCTGCTATTATCTCTATTTTTCAACACCATCTATTCGGGTCACCACTTCCAGTATCCGTAGACCCTACTCTAACCAATATTGTCATGACCATTCGATTACCTCGAGTCCTATTAGCGTTCTTAATTGGTGCATCACTTTCTCTTTCAGGTGCAGCATTTCAAGGACTATTAAAAAATCCATTAGCTGATCCTTTTACATTAGGTGTCTCTTCTGGAGCATCTGTCGGAGCCGTTTTAGTCTTGTTCTTCTCCATACAAATTCCTTTCTTAGGTGCCTTTACACTTCCAATCATTAGTGTTTTTGCAGCGTTTCTCACCTTACTGATCGTGGTAGCCTTTGCAAAGATGGTTGATAAACGTATGTCGGTTGAAACTGTCATTTTAACGGGGATTATTTTTAGTTCTTTTCTAGGTTCTCTCATTTCCTTAATGATTGCTTTAACAGGCGAAGAGCTTCGTCAAATCATTACTTGGTTATTAGGCAGTGTATCTATGAGAGGGTGGGAATACGTTTACTTATTACTACCTTTCTTTATCGTCGGTTCACTTGTACTTCTATCACAAAGTAAAGAGTTAAATCTTCTTTCGTTTGGTGAAGAGGCTGCACAAAACTTGGGAATGAATGTTCAGTTCAGAAAGTTTATGATTTTAAGCAGTGCCTCCCTATTAACTGGAGCATCTGTTGCTGTTTCAGGTACGATTGGTTTTGTTGGTTTAGTTATTCCACATTTGACGAGATTACTTTTTGGAGCAAACCATGTTCGTCTGCTACCTTTGTCTATGCTTTATGGTGGAGCGTTCCTTGTATTGGCAGATCTTCTTGCGAGAACGATTATTGTACCAAGAGAATTACCCATCGGTGTGATTACGTCTCTAATTGGGGCACCTGTATTTGCGATTATTCTTTATTATCGAAAGAAAGCAAGGATGTGATGACATGATACAGGTTGAAGGTTTAACCTTTTCCTATAGCAACGAAACAACACTACACTCATTGTCCTTTGAAATCAATAAAGGTGAGATATTTGGAATCCTTGGTCCAAACGGGAGTGGGAAAACAACCTTATTAAAGTTATTATCAAGAACGTTAGCCAGTCCAGCTGGAGTAATTTCAATAAATGGAAAGCAATTGTCTTCTTTTTCTAATAAAGAGTATGCTCAGATGGTGGGTGTATTGCCTCAGTTAGTCGATTCCACCTTTTCCTATAGTGTAATAGAAACGGTCAAGATGGGAAGGTATGCTCATCAATCAGGATTTTTTCCCACATGGTCTAACGAGGATGAACAAATAGTTCAAAGCGCACTTCAAGAAACATCTCTTCAACATTTGCAAAACAAAAGCCTACAAGAGCTAAGTGGGGGAGAACTTCAAAGAGTTTTTTTGGCGAGAGCACTGACACAGCAACCACAATTGCTGCTGTTAGATGAACCTACCAATCATCTAGATGTGTCCCATCAAATGAGTTTATTTGACGGATTAACAAAGTGGAAAAGAGAAAAGCAGCTGACGGTTGTTGCCATCTTTCATGACCTAAACCTAGCGAGCTTGTACTGTGACCGAATCATGTTGCTGCAAGGAGGGAAGATTGCCCAGTTAGGTACTCCAAAACAAGTGATGCAATCTGCCATATTAGAGCGTGTATACGATACAGCTATTGTAAGAAAAGAGCATCCAGAGGTAGCTAAGCCAATGATTGGCCTCATTCCAGAAAAAGAGGAAATAGACGTTCTAGCTATTTTAGATGAGCTTATTATTACTTCAACAGAAAACCATATCATCATTCATTCGGGTGTTGAAATGAAAGCACTATCTTCTTCATTAATCGGTGGAGGAATTCGTTGGTGCAACACCTTTGTGAACCGTCATGTTGATCTTCATTATGCTTGTGAGGATGCAAAAACAGAGATGACAGAGTATCTTGTTACTAATGAAATAGATCCTAGTAATACCGTCGGAATGATGACAGCTGTATGTCTAGAAGATGTAGTAATGAAGAAAGAAAAGCACCCTGAAGGGACCGTATTTGTGATGGTTACAGCTGGAACTGGTAATGCGATTGATTCAGCTCATGCGTATCAACACGAATATATCCCAAGTAATCCTGGTACAATTAACATTTTCGTTCTTGTACAAGCGAAGTTGACAGATGCAGCATTCGTCCAAATCCTAACAACTGCAACTGAGGCAAAGACGAGAGCAATCTTTGAGGAAAAAATTATCGACGTAACAACTAAAAATGCAGCAACTGGAACCTCTACTGATAGTATTTGCATCGCTGCGACACAAACTTCAATTTCTTATGAATACGGAGGACCTCTCACTCCCATTGGAAAATGGGTAGGGAAATTAGTATATGAAGCGACAAGAGAGGCTATTCAAAACTATAAACAAAGAAAGCTAGGGTGAATGATGATTGCTCATCTGACAGCTGTATTACTGGCTATAGGTATAGATAAGCTTCTTGGTGATCCCCAATGGCTTCCTCACCCTGTTAGAGGTATGGGGTGGATGATAAGCAAACTAGATAGAATTTTGAACAAAGGCTCACAAAAGGTGCTTAAGGGAACATGTACTGCGTTTATCGTTACACTTGTTCCGTTTATGATGGCAATTTTACTCACCCATTACTCCTATCAATTTCATATCGTGGCAGGCATTATTGTTGAGGCTTTTCTTATTTTTACAACAATTGCTCAAAATAGCTTAGCCAAAGCGGCTATGGATGTTTACCTGCCATTAAAAGACGGAGAAGTTGAAACAGCAAGGAAAAAGCTAAGTTGGATTGTTGGGAGAGATACTGAGAACCTTGACGAGGGAGAAATTGTCCGTGGAGTTGTCGAAACCGTTGCGGAAAATACGAGTGATGGGATTACGGCACCTATTTTTTATGCCGTGATCGGTGGCGCCCCTTTAGCTATATTTTACCGGTCAGTCAACACATTAGATTCCATGCTTGGATATAAAAATGAAAAATATTTGTTATTTGGAAGAGCTTCAGCGAAATGGGATGATTGGATGAACTTAATACCAAGCCGGTTAACAGGTTTATGTATGATACTTGGGAGTCTTCATGTTTCAGCACTTCCAATAAGAAAGGCATTTAGAGTTCTTTTTAGGGATTCTAGAAACCATCCAAGTCCAAATAGTGGCTGGGGGGAAGCAGCAATGGCTGCCTTATTAGGGGTTCAGCTTGGTGGAATGAATACATATATTGGGCTAGTTTCCAATCGGCCTAAAATGGGTGTCTCTATCCGATTGTTGCAACAAGAGCACATTCTTACTTCTATATCGATTATGAATCGAACGGTTTATCTGTTTCTTATTTTGTCTGCTATCTTTGGGGGTGTTCTATATGTTTTATCCATCACATGGGGCAAATCCTTTATATACTTTTGAAAAATTTAAGGTTCAAATGCCTGGAAGTATCAATGATTTTAGTGTAAACGTAAATCCATTTGAAGCTCCTTACACTATTTCAAGCTACTCTGATCAGTTTGAAGAATGGATTTCTCACTATCCGGATCCTAACATAACTCAACTTAATAAAGTGATCTGTTCTACAAATGCTATTACAAGGGATCATCTGTTTATCGGTAACGGTGCATCACAATGTATTTTCCTATTAGCACAGTACTTTCGTGGGAAGACGGTTGGGATTATCCAGCCGACCTTTGTTGAATATAAAGAAGCTTCTATATTATTCGGATGCACTATAAAAGAGTTAGTATTGACAAGGGATGACGATTGGATTGTTCGTACTGAACAAATACGTGCATTTTTAGAAGAAGTCGATGTAGTGTTTATTTGTAACCCTAATAACCCTACTGGAATCGTGTTAAACTTAGACACGATGAAAGAAATTATACAATGGGCTAAAGAAGCCGACACCTACCTTATTGTTGATGAGGCTTTTTATGATTTTAGTTCCGTTCCTTGTTCTGTCGCGCATTTAGCCCAAACAAATCAACATCTGATCGTTTTACGTTCTCTAACCAAGATGTATAAATTAGCGGGAATTCGTCTCGGGTATGTTGTGGCCTCACCCTTAATCATTAAGGAGATTTCTAGATTTTCTCCACCGTGGAGTGTGAATCGTTTCGCACAAGAATTAGCAATTGATGTCTTGTCGATTCCACAATATCCAGCAAGCATTATGAAGAATATTCAACAAGAACGAGATAGAATTAGCCAAGAACTGAGGTCATTAGGCTTCTATGTTTCTAACTCAAGTGTTAATTTTTATTTGCTCTGTGACCCTACTAACCCTGAAAAGATCGATTTACTCATTCAGTATCTTTTATTAAAAGGAATAGTTCCTAGGCATACTTATAATTTCAGAGGCTTGGACGGGAAATACATACGTTTAGCTGTAAAGGATCATGAGTCCAATAATCTATTACTTCAGCATTTAAAGGGATGGAAAGAATCATGCTAATTTTTGTTTCCGGTGGAGCGAGAAGTGGGAAAAGTACATTTGCAGAGCATTTGGTAGAGAGTAACTCTAAAAGTGGAAAACTTCATTATATCGCTACAAGTCGTCTAACAGATTTTGAAATGAAAACAAGAATTTCACACCATCAGAAAAGTAGAGGGAATCAATGGATAACATGGGAACAACCTTCAGACCTTCACAAACTAAAGGACCATTTCACAGACAAGGATACGGTTTTACTTGATTGCTTAACCATATTAACAGCTAATGAGCTTTTTCAAGATAATCAACTTCAAGATAAAGTTACGACTCATAAAAAAATAGTACATGGCGTAAAGAAGCTTCTGCATGTAAAACTACTAGTCATCGTTTCAAATGATCTATTCTCGAATGGTGTTCCAAGAGATAAAGGCACTTTCACTTACATGAAGCTTTTAGGAGATCTTCATCAAGAGATTGTATACATGTCAGATCTTGCTTACCAAGTTACACATGGAATTCCAAAAGAGATGAAATGGAAACTCCTTTGTTAAAAGAAATGAAAAGTGGTCTCTTACTTTGTATTCAATTCTTTACTATTATCCCTTATAAGAAAGAAATACCATGGGAAAAAAAGACGATTCAATGGTGCTTGCTCACATTTCCATTAATTGGACTAATCATTGGAGTTATAGGTTGGATTCAGCTTTGGAGCTTGACTACCATCACACCTCTCAGTTCTCTATTTGTTTCATTCTGGATTCTTTTTTATTTTGTAGCTATTTCGGGAGGTCTTCATTTAGACGGTTGGATGGATTGTAGTGATGCCTATTTTTCGTATCGCGATCAAGATAAGCGACTAGAGATTATGGAAGATCCGAGAGTGGGATCCTTTGCTGTTTTTTCGGTGCTGTTTTTATTGGGGTTTCGGTTTCTATTTATCTATGAATTAATCCAGCTAAATCGTGCCCTTACCTTTTCAGCCGTATTACTCATACCTGTTCTTTCAAGAGGTATGGTTGTTTTTATGTTAATAAAGGGAAAGCTTGCAAAAGACACAGGCTTAGCAGCGGCTTTTCAAAAGGGAGTTTCTTCACATCTATTTAAGGTATCAGCACTTATTACTCTTGTAATCGCTGCTAGTATAGGATTCTTCCTACACCAAATAGGGGTTACGATACTCCTATTAGTAGCTTCCATCCTTTTTCTGATTGGATTCTATTCTTTCTGTAAAAAACAGTTCGGTGGAATGAATGGAGACACGCTTGGAGCTCTTTTAGAAGGAGGAGAAACTTTTTTATGGTTCGTACTGTGGCTATTACTTTACTTCGTCACGGCTTAACAGAGGATAACCAAGAGAAAAGATTCATTGGATGGAGTGATTCCGACCTTTGTGTAGAAGGAAGGGAACAGCTTCATCTATTTAAAAGCCATAGCTTAGAACCCGATTATATCATCTGCAGTGACTTAAAAAGATGCGCTGAATCACGTGAAATCTTATTTGGTCATAATCAAAAGATCCCGATTGAGTACGCTACCAATTGGAGAGAAAATAATTTTGGAGACTGGGAAAGAAAGACACACCAGGAACTGATGGGGGACGTCAACTATCAAAGCTGGCTACAAGATTGGAAAACTACCCAGATACCAAACGGAGAGGATTATTCAACCTTTAGTGACAGAGTATTACTTGGCTGGCAACATGCTACAAGGCTATTTTTAGCTGATACGGTCAATCAAATAGTCATTATAACTCATGGCGGTCCGATTCGAAAAATACTATCAGATTATGCTCCTTTAAAAAGAGAATTCTGGGAATGGGAGGTTGTTCACGGAACAGGCTTCACATTAGAAACCACAACAGAACATCTAAGGAGGAATGAACGGTGTATCTCGTTACTGGAGGTGCCTTTCAAGGTAAACAAAAATGGGTAAAACAGCTACTTTTGGATACTAAAGGAAATCATTTATGGATAGATGGTTATAGGCAGCAAGATTATTCTGTTGAGCAGTTTGAAATGGCGGATATTGTAGTCATTGAGGGTATGGAAGACTTAATTCGTGAACAATTGGATCGGTATTCAAGAGAGTATTGGAATCATATGCTGGTATTGTGGCGCAACTGGGAAAAACAAAATGAGACGAATAAACTAATTATTATCGGTTGTGAGATAGGCTTAGGCGTAGTTCCTATGAACAAAGAAGATCGTTTATGGCGAGATGTAGTTGGTTGGGTATATCAGGACATTGCTGGCAAATCAGACATAGTTGTAAGAGTCTGGTGTGGACTAGCAGAAACCTTAAAGGAGGAAAAATAATGAAGATCTATACAAGAACAGGTGACAAGGGTCAAACGAGTATAATAGGAGGTCGAGTGGAGAAGGATGATATTCGAGTACATGCTTATGGCACGATTGATGAGCTCAATTCGTTTGTAGGTCAAGCCATGACACAGCTCTCTCCAAAAGTTTTCTCTGATGTTTTAGCAGAACTTGAAAAAATACAGCATGAATTATTTGATTGTGGTGGAGATTTATCAACCGTAGCAGGAAAATATCCCTACAAAGTAACAAACGATATGGTCACATTCCTTGAAGAACGAATTGATGCTTACATCGCTGAGGCACCTGAACTTGAAAGGTTTATCCTACCTGGGGGAACACCTGCTTCCTCAACCATTCATATTGCCCGAACGATTACAAGAAGAGCAGAACGTCATATTGTTTCATTAGCGAAAGAAGTAAGCGTAAATGAAATCGCTCTACAATATGTAAACCGTTTATCTGACTATTTCTTTGCCCTAGCACGTGTCGTAAATGTTAGACAAGGAGTAAAGGATGTTGAATATGAAAGAAGCGCAATTGTCTTTCGAGGTGGGAAAAGAAAAGAGAAAGATGAGTAAGACAAGAATTTATGCTTATTTAGTGATGTTTCTCTCACTATCTGTTGTGGGAGCTGGAATCAAAATACCGCTCGGAATCTCTAGTCTTGCCTTGGATAGTGCTCCAGCATTGCTTGCAGCCATTATTTTAGGACCCATATATGGAGCAATAGTAGGAGGATTAGGGCACCTACTGTCAGCGTTCTTTGGTGGATTACCACTTGGACCGTTTCATGCACTAATAGCAGTAGAAATGGCAGGAATACTCTATTTATTTGGATTATTATTCAAATTTTGTAAACCGATCTTTAGCTTAGGATTCTTTATCATCTGTAATTCTGCTCTAGCTCCAATCCCATTTTATTTTTTGATAAGTCCTGCTTTTTATTGGCCGTTGGTTCTCTCATTATTACTTAGCTCGTTATGTAACGTAGGAATAGCTGTTTTCATACATACGCCATTGCAAAACTTTTTAAAAAAGAGTGCACATTATGCGTGATGTTCTGTTTTATCTATTAGATGAAAAGACAGAGCTCGTCATAACCACAGATAGTTCAGGTGGGATAGGATTAAAGGATGGAGATCTTGTAAAGGCTCCGGATGAAATAGTGGGTTACTACACAGCTAGAGTAGCACTTATGGAAAATTTAAGTGTTGGTGGGGATCCATTTGCGCTTATCATTCAAAATTTCACAGGTGATTCTGCTTGGACATCCTATAAACAGGGAGTAGATAGAGCCGTAAACGAACTAAATTTACCACCACTACCATTAATAGGAAGTAGTGAGTCGAATTTTTCTTTGCATCAATCTGGGTTTGGTCTTACCGTGTTAGGTAGAACAGAAAAGAAGAGAATTTATACTCCAGATTCTGCGGGGTTTGCTGTGATTGGTGTACCATTAGTAGGGGAAGAAGTTCTTACCCGAAAAGACCTAGTGCTTCCACTGTCGCTTTTCCATGAATTGCTTTCTGTAAATGGGATCTATGAAATCGTGCCGATTGGTTCAAAGGGTATTTATCAAGAATGGAAGTTATTATGTGATCGGAATCAACTCCTATGGACAACGGATATAGTAAGCGACACTCTTAATTTAATTCAATCATCTGGGCCTGCTACCTCTGTTCTAATAAGCTATAATCTCCCAATGGAAGAATCGATTAAGAAAGTTACAGGCTCGCATTTCCATAAGATTAGACAAAGTTAAAAAGGGGGATTGGCCTCCTTTTTTTTTTGGTTAAAGACCTTTTTCACATATAGAAAATTTTTATAGAAACAACAACCAAGTAGATGCTACAATAAATTTGGATGAAGAAATTAGTGGATAAATGTAACTTTTTTTAGATACATAACGACTACATTAATGTACGGGGAGGGCAAGGTATGAACGCCGTGTTTCAAGAACTCTATGAAAAGTATCACCAGGACTTATTTCAGTTTCTTTTTTATATGGTGAGAAATCGAGAACAAGCAGAAGACTTAGTTCAAGAAGTATATATAAAAGTCCTAAAATCATACGAACGCTTTGAAGGGAAGAGTAGTGAAAAAACTTGGCTGTTCTCAATTGCAAGACAT
Organism: Bacillus sp. DJP31; assembly: GCF_049310945.1. Lineage (NCBI taxonomy): Bacteria > Bacillati > Bacillota > Bacilli > Caryophanales > Bacillaceae > Bacillus > Bacillus sp. DJP31. The sequence goes on from NZ_JBMERO010000003.1 coordinate 160,744, forward strand.
GTGGCAATCGACCATTTTCGTAAGCAAAAGGGTTGGAAACAGAGACTACTAGAAACGTTTGATTGGAACACTCAGCAAGTTAAAGATCACCATCCCATACCTGAAGAAGTTGCCCTACAAAACGATGAGATAAAACTTATGTATCAATGCTTGGATCAAGTCTCGGTTGACCAGCGAGCCGTCATTATTTTAAGATATATGCAATCACTATCTATTGCTGAAACGGCAGAGGCGTTAGATTGGACCGAAAGTAAAGTAAAAACAACACAACATAGAGCGTTAAAAAACTTGAAAAATATTATGGAGCAATCAATGGTAAAGGAGGGAAGTACAGTTGAAAAAATCAGAGTGGAGCGATAAGCGACTTGAAGAGTTACTTCAACATTTACCTACTGTCAAAGATAGACAAGATCCAGACGAACTGTTTCAAAAAATAAGTTCTCGAATGCAAAATGAACAAATTAGTGACACGAAGAAAAAGACATGGATCCTCCCAAGCATTGCAGCTGTTGCGGCCTTGCTCCTATTTATTATAATTAGTCCTTCTTTCCTGAACTTGTCGGGTGGGGGTGGAACATATCAGGAAAGTGCTTTTGACACATCAAGTAGTGATATGAAAAAAGACTTTGCATCTTCTGCAGCAGAAGAGGAACGTGCTGGAGAGTTTAAAGATAGCGCAGAATCACAAAATACACAAGAAAGTACTGAAGAAAATTCGATGTTTCTCATGGATATGGCTAACACCAGCAATATGGTGGCAGTAGTTGGAGAGGGTCAGACATTAGTAACCATTGGTATTCCAGATACAGATGCTTCGAACGTTGTTCCATTAAGTATAGTATCCAACGACATGACAAAAACAAAGATAGAATTACTAGAAGATATAATTCGAAATCTTAATGAAGGTGATTTAGGCTTATATTCTAATAAGTTAGAAGGACTTGTGTTCGAAGAAGTGGATAGTAAAAAAGTTATGATTACTATACCTTCAAATTACACGACCGGGAGTACAAGTGCTCAAATTGGATCTTTCACGAATTCTTTTATAGAAACCTTTAGATGGATGGGTTATACAGAGGTAGAATTTCAAACACCTGAAGGAGAACAAGTCTTTATAGACCCGATTGGCCTTTTTGGACCATTTCAATTATCTACACAAATGAAACTAGGCTACTATACCTATACTACTCAAAATGGTAAGACCTATTTAGTTCCATCGAAAGAACCAAGTGAAAGCTTTGAAGAAGCTTTATTGAAAATGCAAGAACGTATGACTGAATATGGTTTAGAACCCTCAGTTCCTATTGAAATTGAATATATAAATTACAATGGTCCTAGTGTTACTGTCACCTTCGCGAAAAAAGAGGCTATTGATCAGAATGATCCGAAGTATCGATTAATGATCGAAGCCATTTTATTAACGGCCAAAGAATTCGGTTACACCACTGTCACATTTATTAACACTCCAGAACAAATTGGAGGAATTGTTTTAATAGAAAATGGGAAACCTAAACTGGTAGATGTTCCTGTTGCTCCAAACCCGATTGAATTACCAACTAATAACTAGAGGCTTTTTGCCTCTATTTTTTTGGTCTACTTTTCTGCCCGTCCTCATAAAGTAATAAAGATTAAATTCCTGAGGAGGACAAACATGCTAGATTTATCGAAACGTCTCTTAATTGTATTGATCATGGGCTTTTGTATTGCATGCATGTTTCTTAGTGTGAAAATAGTGAATGCAGAAGAGAATTCTTCTACTATAGAGGTTGATGCAGAAGTAATCGTTTGGCCGGCAAATGGTGAACCATTGGAAAAGGAAACGGCAAGTATTGCTTATTATTATTTAGCAAATTATGAACTAACTTCAGGGTATGGTACTAGAAAAGATCCTTTCAGTGGTCATAGTAAGATTCATCATGGAATTGATCTGAGCAAAGCTGGATACACAGATATGGGTGATCCTATACTGGTAATCAAGGACGGAATCGTAGTGGAGTTAGAGAAGAATAATGGAGGTGCAGGGTACACGGTTAAGATTCAGCATTCTGATCATACTTTATCTAGATATGCTCACTTAATGAGGGGATCAACAGACACCTTAATGATTGGCCAAAATGTAATGGCTGGTGATGTAATCGGGAAACTCGGGAACACAGGACGAAGTACTGGACCTCATCTACATTTAGAAATGACCGATGAAAGTGGCAATCTTATAGATGGTTACGCAGAACTACATAGAATGGCAGAGCCTGTTGATATGGCAATTAAAGCACAGGTAGAAATGGATGAAAAGAAGAATGAGATACAAATTGCTGCGTTGGAGGAAATGTTTGAGGAACAGGATCTATCAAACTGGAACGTCTCAAATAAATCCGAACAACAATTAGCTAGTTCTGTTATCGTTTCTTCCAGTAAGGTTGAAAGCAAGATAGACTCAAGCGAACAAACAGACATCCAGAGAAATAGTATGGTTGTAGAAGTGAAGAAGAACATGACTCTTTGGGGTCTGTCACAGGAGTTTGGTGTATCCATTCAATCCATAAAAGATTGGAATGGGCTCACATCAGATACTATCGACATAGGTCAAAAGCTAAAGTTGAAAACAGATTCTGAGAAGATCTACATTGTAAATAGTGGAGATACCTTACCCGAAATTGCAAATGAGATCGGTGTTTCAATTGAGATTATAAAAGATCTCAATAATTTATCAGAATCTACTGTATTCCCAAATCAAGTACTACGAGTAAAATAAGGGTAATTTCTCATACACTAGGATTTGTTTGGAGTAGAGGTGAACTTTTGTACTCTTAAATTGAAATATATTCAATTCATTGGTAATTTATGTATTTAATTTTAGGGAATGAAGTTTTTTTGATTTGCAGTAGCAACTGAATATCTGGATAACTACCTCTTCAACTATCTAGAGGATGGACTTATTGAAAAACGTAGCATTTAAAAATCGGGCAAAACAAATGCTTCTTTTTAGTTTGTCAATAATCAGATTATAGGAAAGATGAAATGTTAATAAGTGTACATAGATGAACCTAGTTGGAACCTAAAAGGTGGTATTTCTTCTAATTGGTATAAAAAGATACTAATAGAGGATGTTCAAAAATTCCGGCAAAAATAGCTTCGAATTTCTTGTCAGCTCGTCTTTCCGCTCCTCACGTATACAAAACATACGTGCAGGAAGCTCAAGACTTCGCTTCCTTGAACTTCTTTGCTCTTTTTGTCCTCCTTTTTGAACAGGCTCTAATATAAAACTTTTGACTACATTAGTCAGTGTCTTGTGGATTACACACATAAAACAAAAAAGGGAATGATTTAAAAATCATTCCCTTTAGCAGTGCCCTCAATATCTCGAAGTATTTTTAATCCAATACTATTCGAACTTTAGTGCATCTCCGTCAAATGGCTCATCCGCAACTTTGATGGAGTCCGTTGGACAGCCTTCGAAAGCGTCGATCATATCTTCTTCAAGTACATCTGGAATTTCAACAATTCCTTGGTTATCGTCAAGTGTTACAAATGCAATACCTTCATCATCATAGTCGTAGATGTCTGGTGCTGCTGCTCCACATGCTCCACACGCGATACAAGTTTCTTTGTCAACGATTGTATACTTTGCCATAATAAAAAACCTCCTGAATGATATTACACAAATAGTCTATGCTAGAATACCGCTTTTTGGTGACCCACCTTTATTGTATGGTTACATTTTTAGATGGAAATGCATTCCTCATTCATTATTGTAAAACTGTTTGGCCAACTTTTCAACTATAAAATCATTGAGAATGCTTATCACATAAGGGTTTAGCTTATATTTGCACACTAGCCACCTTATTATAAACTAGACCACTTTCTTTTAAAAACTGTTAAAATAGAAGTAAGAACTTAGGAAAGGGATCTTTACCTATGAAATATCTTATACTCGTTACTTTATATGGATTAAACAAAATAAAAGCTGAAAGAAGTATTTACTCTCTATATCACCTGTTTAAAGGGAAGCGATCCTCGCAAACCATTCAAGATGCAAAACTTTTTCAGTTGTCCCATTTGTTTGGAGTTGTGCCAACTTTGGAAAGGAAAGACATAGAGCGGGCCATTATTAGATTGTGTTCTCAAGATGATATTCAATCTAGTGGAGAGAATATGTATGTATTAACAGTTAAGGGTGAGAAAAGTCTAGCCCAATTCCATTTTCCAGGATCTTTAAATGGCTGGAAATACGCAAATTCGACACCTGTTTTTTGGGACAGGCTCTCGTTAACCACTCAATGTTTGTCAAATGTGATACGTTATGAAACACGGTTTATCCCAATAAATAGGGATCCTAAAACTTTAAACTGGGTTAAGAACTTTTTAAAAAAGCAACCTACTAGTCGAGATGAAATCGGAGAGCTTTTACACCGAGAACTACTGGCTGCTCTAAAGCTTGTTGATGAGAGACAAGCTACCATTCTCGTGCAAAAATTAACGAGCTATCAACGTGTTGGCCTTACAAACGAACAAATTGCCGATCACTTAGCAATGGATCCATTAGAGGTTAGAGTATGCTTCTTATCTACACTCCATCACTTATTGTCACTACTAGAGGAGAGTCAACAAGAATATCCTCTTTTAGGCCAACTAGCTTATCAACAGGACCATCAAAGTGTTTTGACACTCTCTACACAGAAAACGTATGAACTACTGAAAGATGGAATGTCGATCATCGAGATAGCTGAAAACAGATCATTAAAGAAAAACACAATTGAAGACCACATTGTGGAAATTGCCTTAATTGATGATCATTTTGATGTGTCTCCATTTGTTCATATAGATTTATTTAGATCAATTAGTGAGTGTATAAAAAGGGAAAATACAAACCAATTAAAGCTAATTAAACAAAGTTTACTTGTCCCGGCAAGTTATTTTGAAATTAGACTCGTTTTAGCAAAAGTAGGTGTTCCTTATGCAACTTGAACAAATATTGTATGAAAAATTTGGTTTTTCAACGTTTAGAGAGGGACAAAGAGAGATAATTTCTGACATTGTCCTTGGAAAGAATGTTGTAGCCATGCTTCCAACGGGTGCAGGTAAATCATTGTGCTATCTTCTGCCAGGTTACCTTAAAGAAGGCACAGTTATTATCGTTTCTCCTTTATTATCATTAATGGAGGATCAGGTTCAACAGCTACAAATAATGGGCGAAAAAAGAGTGGTCGCTATTAACAGCTTTCTATCATTTGAGGAGAAGCGTTCGACCTTCGATACCCTACATCAATATAAATTCATTTTTGTCTCTCCAGAAATGCTTCAAAGCACCCATCTAATCAATAAACTCCGCAAAATCAACATTTCATTATTTGTAGTGGACGAGGCCCATTGTATTTCGCAATGGGGGCATGAGTTTAGAACTGATTATTTAAAGCTAAGTGGCATTATTAAACAATTTAAAAATCCGCCATGTTTAGCATTAACGGCAACAGCAACTGAGAAGGTGATCAAGGATATTGTCGCATCTCTTCATGTAGAAGAAGTTAAATATCACCTCTATTCCATTGATCGTCCAAACATATCAATAAATGTTGAAAAGACTGCGACTATTAACGATAAAAAGAATCAGCTTTTGCAATGGGTCCAAAGACTTGAAGGGCCAGGGATGATTTATTTTTCAAGTAGAAAATGGGCAGAAAGCATTTGTTCATTTTTAAAATCTGAAGGTATAGGTAGTGTGGCTTACTATCACGGAGGAATGGAATCGGAGCAACGAATGCTTATCCAACAACAATTTTTGGCTAATCAATTACAAATTATCTGTTGTACAAATGCTTTTGGGATGGGGGTCAATAAACCGAATGTCAGATATGTCATTCACTTCCATCTACCATCCCAAATGGAATCGTACATTCAGGAAATTGGAAGAGCAGGACGAGACGGGAAAAACAGTCTTGGGATCCTCCTTTATTCTCCAACTGATCAAGAATTACCTGAAGCCTTAATCCAACAGGAGTTTCCATCAAAGGATGAGTTAGAGCATTTACTTACCTTACTCAAGGATGGTTTTCAAGAAGACCAACTTATAAACGAGGAATGGCTTCTCTCCCATTCAACAATCAATGACACAATGTGGCGATTTATTAAGTATCAGTTGGAAATACGAGGAATGATACAACAAGATCGGTTACTAACGAACCTGAATGTTGCCGAAACTCAAAAAGAAATCTCCTTTTTTATCCAAGAGAGATTAGCCTATAAGCATGGGAAGCTAGATGAGATGAAAAGGTGGATTCACTCTCCAACTTGTAGAAGGTCAGCTTATCTCACTATCTTTAATGAGCAGCTAGTTCACCCAGTAAAACAATGCTGCGACATCTGTTTGGTTGATTACAGTTTATTCGAAAAAACAAATGAAACCTTACAAGACAATGTTCTTACCAATTGGGAACAAGAATTACATGCCATTTTCCTAAAAGAGAGTGGAAAACCATGAAAGATCAGTCTGAACTAATTAAGCAAATGACAGATCGAGAGGTTTTATTTCATCTATATTTAACTCAGCTCTCTTTGTTACTGATTGCCTCTATACTTGGTTTTTTCTTATTTGATATCCGTAGCTTTATGGATATTTGGGATCTCAACGTAGTAGAAATCGTGAGTTATGGTGGAATGATGGGAATTGCCGTTATTGTCGTTGACCTATGGCTAATGAAGGTGTTGCCTAAACATTATTTTGATGATGGTGGAATTAATGAACGAGTATTTCAGAAGCGTTCCATTCTACATATCTTTTTTTTAAGCTTGCTTATTGCTGTTACTGAGGAATGGTTGTTTCGTGGAGTCATTCAAACTCATTATGGAATTTACTTTGCAAGTATTGTATTTACCTTATTGCACGTACGCTATTTGAAAAAATGGGTATTATTTATCATCGTCATGACCCTTAGTTTTTTGTTAGGATGGCTTTATGAAAGTACACAAAATCTATACGTAACCATTTTTGCACACTTCCTCATTGATTTTATATTTGGGGTTAAAATACGGATAGAGTATAAGCAAAAGAGGATGAGGTGAAAAGTATGTCTGATTCTATTGATCAGTTTGACCAAGCAAAACTACTAAGAGAGCGTATGAATCTCATTCAAAACAATGAACCAGTTGAAAAGGAGGTTCTTTCATTACCACCACGCAAAACCATTCATCATGCAAAGGATGAAAAGAAGAAGACGAAAATTAAACTTAAATACCCGATTGTCCGTTTACTTGCCTTGTTATTTATTTTACTTCCCATTGCAATTTTAGGATATACATATCACCAAAACAATCAACTTCCAGCATCTAATAGCTTGTCACAAAATCAATCATCATCTCGGGAAGAAATCTCGATTGGCACAAAACAAGAACCAAAAAAAGGGATTGAAAAAGAGCCAGAAGAAGTGATTGTGGAAGAACCAGATATTCAAGATCCCCCTCAAAAGAAGGAAGATACACCTGTCTCCGAAACAAATACATCAGATTTAGCTATAAAGCCTGATAGTGAGCAAGAGGCCTCTTCATCAGAGATTGACGAGAAGCAGTATGATATTGTGTTTCACACGGTAAAGGATGGGGAAACACTTTACTCTATTTCTCAGCAGTATTACAGCAGTAGATCCGGGGAAGAGATTCTAAAAAAATGGAATGGTTTAAATAATAATCAAGTTGAAAATGGTCAACGATTGGAAATTCCAATAAAGCCTTCTAAGTAGAAATAGTCCAAAAATAGATTTGGGCTATTTTTTTTTGAAAAAAGACTAAGCTGCATGAGCTCTGAATATAAATAGACAAGGTCTATGAATGGAACGGAGGAACATGGTGGAACAGTTTATTAAAAACTTTGGAAGTCATACCGATGAGCCGACAAAGGTGATGTTACAAAATGTATTTAATCACAAAAAGAAGTTTGACCTTTATAAGAAAAACTTAGTTTTTTGTTCATGGCTATCGCTACTGTTTTTTTTAGTTACCTTTTATTATATCAACCAATTTATTTTAACACCGTACTCTTCTGAGGCGGACAGGATGTTCGCGGCCATTGTCACAGATCGTTTATTGTATTTTCTAGTTGTGATCTTGCTTTTCTTACTTGGTCTAGGGGCGTACTATAAAAGAAAAAAAGAAAAGCATGAAAAAGAATATCATGAATTAAGAAAAGAGATAGTTCAAAAAAGTCCACTCCAATGGAGATATCCGTTTGATTGGGAGAAACGTCATGAAGTATTTGCTAAAATGAAAGAAGTAAAAGATATAAATCTTTATCACGAGAATAAATAACAAAAGTCCTACTCCTATCTCATCTGGGAGTAGGACTTTATTTAATAAGGGAAATAGTTGACTCACTAAAATAAGTGTGACCAACTCTGTGACTCTACATTACTTAAATTGAATTCCTCTAAAAACAGATTGACTAAGAATTCGGCATTTTCATCTCCACCTAGATAAAAAGGTGAAATGGCTACGACTGTTGCACCCCAATCAGATGCACTCTTAAGGAATTGGAGTTGTTTCCGAATGGTCCCCTCATCTTTCATTTTTTTTAAGACTAGTTGAGACGTTTCTTCGTATTCCACAAATATGTCCAGATCAATACTAAGTATCATAGGCTTAGCATTCGCATAAGGTAACGAACCTTCGTCTGTAATATGCTTTTCCAAATCTTCTATAGATAGGAAATGTTTCCCTGTGTATCTTTCTAGCCTTTCTTGTGGAATAGCTTTTAAGATGTCATGAACATCCTTATCCTTCCATCGATCAAGATCAAAGGGATCCTTTTCTTTTAGGGAAGTATGTTTAGGACAAACATAGACAACTTTTTGTATACTCTCCCTTGCAAATCCAGCAAGTACATAATTATCTTTGCCTATTTTTTCATCATATACAGTCACTTCACTAGTTAATGAAGCTAGTTCTTCGACAGAAGTTGCTTCTATGAGACCAGGTACTGAAGCACCTGTAGCTGCATCATCAAAGTGATGGTCGATTTGATATAGTGTGGCATTTTTTTCAGTCCACCCTTTATTCAAGGCGATCTCCCAAGCTACAAGAGCCCAGTTATGTTCTCTCATAAGAAAAATTCTTTGATCTGGATATACTACTTTCCAAGAGGGATCATCTCTCCAACCCATTTTATCTTCTCCTTTTTTCATGTAGCTAAATTCACTTTTATTGTTTACCGCAGTAAATAATTCATTCATTCTATATTTAGTAATATGATCTGTGTTTTTTGTAAAACGTCTCATAAATTGAAAGGTTTTTCTTTAGAAGTGTTGAATATATATGGTAAGGAATTAAAAAAGTCTAGGTACTTTAAATTAATTGCCATTTTTCTAATTTAAAAAGGGGTGTTTGTATATGTTTGTAAAAAGCACAATGATACCGAGCTACAATAGCTTCACAGTAGATTTTAACGATACTGTTGGAAATGCACTTAAAAAGCTAGAAGAACACTCGATTGATGGTGTTCCTGTGATTCAGGACGGAAAATATGCTGGTATGTTAACACGTTATCATGTTTATGAATGTTTTTTCGAGACAAGTAAAGATAGAGAAACCTACTTGGCCGAAACGACGGCTGGTCAAATTGCTACGTTCAAGGATGTCTATTTAGAAGGTGAAGAAATTTTTGAGAAAACCCTAGTCATGCTTAAGGATATGCCTTTGCTTGCGGTAGTAGATAGTGAATTGAAGTACTTAGGGGTTGTTACTCGATCAGACGTTCTCGGACAATTCCAAAGCGCATTTGGGATGAACCGTCCAGGAGTGCGTATTGCGTTTACGTCAGTTGAAACGGAAGGACGCATTGCCAGGTTAGCCGAAATTGCAAAGCACTACCACGAAAAGATTATTTCTTTAACAACCTTTGATGAAACAGATAAACTTGTAAGAAGAATAGTCATGAAGGTTGAAAAGAACAATAACATGGATAAGTTTGTGAGTAAGCTAGAAAGTGCTGGATTTAGAGTGTTAGATATTACAGAAGATTAAGAACAAAAAGTATTCATGGAACACCCTTTACCCTCATAAATGAAGGTAAAGGGTGTTTTCGCTATGCCTACTTATTTCTTATTTTAACTCGCTGGTCTAGGCGGGGGGAATTGAATTAAGCTATATATAAGCAAAGCGTGCTCAATAATCTGTGCTGCTTTGTTTCTAATCCTATTTTGAAACATATATTTTGATGGAATATTCGTTTTTAGCTTGTCAAGGCCTATTGTCTTTTTAATATTTTCAGTTTTATATGGTATCATTTCTCTAGATAGAAGGGTTAGATACTTGTAAGTAGACGTGAAACAGGAGGAGTTATCATTTGATTTGGACTATTTTAGTAATAGTGGGAATAGCTTTCATCCTATTATTGATTTATATGTATTTGGAAGCACATCGAGATTTCATCCAATATGTTGATTTAACCTTTAACGAGTTTCCTGAGAGTATGGGGAAAATCACCATTTATTTTATATCAGATATACATAAGAGGGAAATCTCTTCTAAAATGTTAGAGGAAATTAAAGGAAATGTTGATATAGTGATCATTGGTGGAGATCTTTTAGAAAAAGGAGTACCCTTTCAAAGGGTGGAAGAAAATGTTCAAAAGTTAAAGGAGATTGGTCAGCTCTACTTTGTCTGGGGAAATAATGATTATGAAGTAGACTACCATCAACTCGATTCCATGTTACTTAGTAAAGGGGTCAAAATCTTAGATAATACAGCCGTTTCATTTGAATCTGGGAGTGGTGAGGAAATCTCATTAATGGGTGTGGATGAAATAAGTAAAAATAGAGATCGGCTTCACCTGGCCTTATCTGATGCAAAAAAGGATAGTTTTAAAATTCTTGTTAGTCATAATCCCCAGATCGTTAAGAAGATTACAAGTGAACATGAAATAAAACTAGTTTTGAGTGGACATACACATGGAGGACAAATACGCTTTGGACCATGGGGATTGTACAAAAGGGGTGGAATTATCCAAACAGAAGGTACAAAGCTTTTTATTAGTAATGGCTATGGAACAACTATGCTTCCTCTGCGGCTTGGAGCTCCAGCAGAGACTCATCTCATTACGATTTCCAACCCCAATGTTAACTGATAGAACAAACCTATACAAAGTTTACACAAATAATTGTTTAGGCTATAATTCTATCAGATAAATAAATAGCAGTATTGGGTTATTGGGGGCTTTTAGCATGATATCATCAGAAGGGAAATATAATATTAAGGCTGTTTCTCAAATGCTCGGTATTCAAGCGGGAACACTTCGTGCATGGGAGAGAAGGTATCAAATCATTGCTCCAGTTCGAAATGAAGCAGGTCATCGTTTATATACAGAAGAACATGTGAAAATAGTAAAATGGTTAATCGAAAAGGTAAATAAGGGCTTCATCATTAGTCAGGCTATCCATCTTTTTGAAAATGGAGGGATGCACTCAGAAACCACAGGCGCACTGAGTGAAGAGGGTGAAAAAAATGAAGATTTAACAGACAAGCTTCTTGAAGCCTTGCTCCACTTTGATGAAAATAAAGCGAATGACTATTTAGATCATGCCTTTAGTATTTTTTCAGTGGATAAAGTAGCCATTGATATACTTGGTACTGTTTTAGTAAGAATTGGAGATTTGTGGGAAAAAGGAAAAATCACTAGTGCACATGAACACTTCGCTTCCTCCTTTCTCCGTTCGAGAATCGGCAACATTATGCACACCTTACCAATTAGTGCTTTTCTACCTAAGGTGTTAGCTGTTTGTGGTCCCAATGAATGGCATGAGCTTGGATTACTTGTTTTTACCCTTTATTTACGCAAAAAGGGATATGAAGTTATCTATTTAGGTGGGAGTATAATTGCTGAGGATATGGATATCGTTCTGAGTGAAGTTAAGCCGAAATACTTATTTCTTTCCTGCACACTCGTCCAAAATGTACCTGAAACCCTTCTTTTAGTTGATCGGTTAGAAAAGGATTTCCCAACACTCGAAATTGGATTAGGCGGGCACGCTTTCTCTTTGCTAGATCCTAATCAGAAAGAAGGATATGGACGATTCTTAGTTGGGGAAAGTAGACGGGAATGGGATTCATGGCTAGAATCCAAACAGTAGCGGAATGCTTGTTTTTGCTCGACTTTTGGTGTAAACTAAAGTTGTAATTGTGATGAACCATCTTACAATCCACTCATATAGTAAAGGTAAGGATGTGGGAGTTGATGGTAAGGAGGTTACCCTAATGCGTTTAGAACGTTTAACTTATAATAAGATTAAGGTATTTCTCACATTTGATGACCTCCTTGAACGTGGTCTGAAAAAAGAAGACTTATGGCATGATGCGCCAAAGGTTCAAGAACTTTTCCGAGATATGATGGACGAAGCGAGCATCGAGTTGGGCTTTGAAGCTGACGGACCGATTGCTGTAGAGGTATTCTCCCTTCAAGCTCAGGGCATGGTGGTCATCGTTACAAAGGAAGCATTTGACCAAGAAGAAGAAACAGATGAGTTTCTAGATGAATATATCGAGATGCAAGTGACACTAGATGAAAGTGACGATATTTTTTACGAGTTTAACAACTTAGAAGATATTATTTCTTTAGCTGTGAATTTTCATAACCTTCGGATCGAGGGTGGTACTTTATTCTCGTTTCAATCCAGATACTATTTATTATTTGAAGATAGTGAACTAGTTGATCATAACAATGATAATATCATTGCCATTCTAGCTGAATACGGTAACCCAGCAACTGTTACCAAATATCGAGTCATGGAGTACGGCAAACAACTAATGCAAGAAAATTCGATACATCAAATAATCAAATTTTTCAAAAGATAAGAATAGGTCCGTACAGGAATATACTGTATGGATTTTTTTATTTGGCTTTTTTCTAAAAGATGATTGTTTTTAGATTGAAGTTTGTGAAATCTTCCCGTTGAAAAATAAGTTGATTGGGACGAATATGCTAGTGCTCCTGCTTAGAGCAGCGGAACAGGTGAGACTTAACTCAAGGGGCGAGAGTAGCGCCGAGGAGGCTCACAGCCCGCCCCCACGCAAAGAGATCATTCTCTCGCTGTAATCAACCACTCAACTTATGGGTTTTGGGTTAAATAGCAACAAAGTTCACGAAAACAGCCTTTTATATCCACTAAAAGTAATCTATAAGATAGTAATTTTCTAAGTATTTATTTTCTTTTAACCATAGTTTCCAAATGATGTAATCGTTTTCAAAATTATTTTTCAAATTGTAAAAAAGTCAATTTTTCATCTTTGCATATGCAAAGTGAAGGTGTATACTATTTATCGAGTGGTAGAGAATACTTATAGGTATAATTTTTGGGAGGTTTACAGATGGTTGCCGAAAAGAACGCAGATCATTCTCATGATAGTGATGATAAATTAGATGTCTTAAAATCTACTCAAACTGTCATACATAGTGCATTAGAGAAATTAGGATACCCTGAAGAAGTATATGAATTGTTAAAGGAACCCATTCGTATGATGACGGTAAAGATACCTATTCGTATGGATGATGATTCCGTAAAAATATTTACGGGCTACCGTGCACAGCATAATGATGCAGTTGGTCCAACCAAAGGTGGAATCCGCTTCCATCCAAATGTAACTGAGAAGGAAGTAAAAGCACTATCCATTTGGATGAGTTTAAAATGTGGTATTGCAGATTTACCCTATGGTGGGGGTAAAGGTGGGATAGTTTGTGACCCACGTGAAATGTCGTTTAGAGAGTTAGAACGATTAAGTCGTGGCTATGTTCGTGCAATCAGTCAGATTGTAGGTCCAACTAAAGACATCCCTGCTCCAGATGTATTTACGAACTCTCAGATTATGGCTTGGATGATGGACGAATACAGCCGAATTGATGAGTTTAATTCACCAGGGTTTATTACGGGTAAACCAATTGTTTTGGGTGGTTCACACGGTCGTGAAACAGCCACTGCAAAAGGTGTAACAATCTGTATCCGAGAAGCCGCTAAAAGACGTGGGCTAAAGCTTGAAGGTGCTCGAGTGGTTGTTCAAGGCTTTGGAAATGCAGGAAGCTTCTTATCTAAGTTCATGCATGATGCAGGAGCTTTGGTAATTGGTATTTCCGATGCATACGGAGGTCTATATGATCCGAAGGGTTTAGATATTGATTATTTACTTGATAGAAGAGATAGCTTTGGAACAGTAACAAAGCTGTTTAATAATACAATTACAAATAAAGAATTACTTGAGCTTGATTGTGATATCCTTGTTCCTGCTGCAATTGAAAATCAGATTACAGAGGAAAATGCACATAACATTCGTGCTGGCATTGTAGTTGAAGCTGCTAATGGACCAACAACACTTGAAGCAACGAAAATCTTAACTGAACGTGGAGTATTGTTAGTGCCTGACGTTTTAGCAAGCGCCGGTGGAGTAACTGTTTCATATTTTGAGTGGGTTCAAAACAACCAAGGCTACTACTGGACCGAAGAAGAAGTAGAAGAGAAGCTTGAAAAAGTAATGGTAAAGGCTTTCAATAATATCTATGAAACCGCTCAAACACGCCGTGTAGACATGCGCCTAGCTGCCTACATGGTGGGTGCTCGTAAAATGGCTGAAGCTTCAAGATTTAGAGGATGGATATAAAAACCTAATGTTTGAAATCAAGATTATAATCCCCTATCATAGTAATGATAAGGGATTTTTCTTTTTTTAAAAAAGGGGAGAGATAAATGCACAAGGAAGATGTGATCATTGTTGGCGGAGGACCCTGTGGATTGGCCACTGCCATTTCGTTAAAAGAGGTCGGATTTAATCCTTTAATTATAGAAAAAGGTAATATAGTTAATGCAATTTACCATTACCCAACACATCAGACTTTCTTTAGCACAAGTGAAAAGCTGTCAATAGGAGAGATCCCATTTATCACTGAAAGCAGAAAACCTGTTCGTAGTCAGGCTCTAGCTTATTACCGAGAAGTGGTTAAAAGAAAAGATTTGAGAATTCATGCCTTTGAAAAGGTGGTTAGAGTTGAGGGCGAGAATGGACAATTTAGCGTAAGGACCATCTTACAAACAGGGAAAGAACGTCTTTACGAAGCAGGGTATCTCGTAATTGCTACTGGTTATTACGACAATCCCAATGCTCTAAGTGTACCTGGTGAAGAGCTTGACAAGGTTTCTCATTATTTCAAAGAAGCACATCCTTATTTCGATAAAGATGTAGTCGTTATAGGTGGGAAAAACTCTGCAATAGATGCAGCACTAGAACTTGAAAGAGTGGGTGCACGCGTTACGGTTTTATATAGGGGCAGTGATTATTCTTTAAGTATAAAACCATGGATTTTACCTGAGTTCGAATCTTTAGCAAGAGGCGGAAGTATAAAGATGTACTTCAATGCTACTGTCACTAAGATAACAGATAGCAATGTGTTCTTTCGAATAGATGGAATAGATGCTTCAATTAAAAATGATTTTGTATTTGCCATGATTGGCTATCACCCCGAACACCAACTTCTTCAAAAAATGGGCGTTTTAATAGATGAAGTCTCGGGACGACCCCTTTTTAATCCAGAATCGATGGAGACAAATAGAAAGGGAATCTATATAGCAGGTGTACTTGCAGCTGGTAATAACGCAAATGAGATCTTTATTGAAAATGGTCGTTTTCACGGTGGACTCATTGCTAGTTCGATCAAAAGTACCACTTCTAACTAGTGAGGGCAGTTAAAAAGTCCGAATTTTTAAAAATATGTGTTAAATCTACCTGTTTGTTTCCACTTCAGGATGCACCATTTCCCCGGGGCGGGCGGTGAGCCTCCTCGGCTTGCGCCATGCGTGAGTCTCACCTGTCCTGCTGCTCTAAGCAGGAGTCTCGCACCTTGCGTTCCCATCAACATATACTCCCTAAAATAACTAGTTTTTTGAGAATGACTACTTTTTCAGTGGTATCCTAAATAGTAGGTTAGGGGGGGATATATTAAATACCAAAAAAAGCCTCGGAATATGCGAAGACCCCAGCCAATCTATAACAATGCTGGGGTCTTCCAAACTGTAGAATCAGCATTTAATTCAAAAACAAGCTTTGCAGCTTTCGCAAATCATCTGTCTGTTCTAATGCCACCATAAGCTTAATTCTTGCCTTTTGTCCGTTAAGACCGTTTGAAAAGATTGCCCCAAGCTGCTTAAGCTGTCGACCGCCCCCAACGTATGAGTATATATCTTGTACAATTCCATTAAAGCAACGAGACACGAGCACGATAGGGATATCATGTTCTAAAAGATTCATTACTCCAGCAATCATGGTTGGTGGGAGATTTCCTTGACCTAATGCTTCAATGACAAGTCCATCAATCTTCATTTCTTTTAATGCAAATAATAAAGAAGAATCCATGCCAGCATAAGCTTTTAATAGCATGACGTTTTTTGTAATACGTTGCACATTATATTTTTCATGATTTAAAGGGTGGTGGTGAAAAAAGACGCCACGTTTAGTGACAATTCCAACTGGTCCATATTGAGGACTTTGGAAGGTAGCAATATTACTAGTATGCGTTTTTGTCGCATTTTTTGCTGTATGAATCTCATCATTTAGAACGACAAGAACTCCATTTTTTTTGGATTGGTCACATGCCGCCACCCTTACTGAAGATAGTAGATTGTAAGGTCCATCCGCCCCCATTTCATTACTTGACCGCATTGCTCCCGTCAGGACAATTGGAATGCTTGTCCTAACAGTTAAATCTAAAAAATAAGCTGTCTCCTCAAGAGTGTCGGTTCCATGAGTAATCACCACTCCATCAATTTGCTCTGAGTAAGTTGCAAGCTCAATCCGTTCCTTTAAAAATAACATCTCAGCTGACGTGAAATGAGGTGAGGGAAGTTGGAATACTTCCTCGGCCGTTATATTTGCTATCTTACTTAGTGCTGTGATGGAATCATGAAGGGGATGTCCCACTCCGTCATGCTGAACAGACCCAGTATGTTTATCTTCTTGCATGGCGATTGTACCGCCTGTATGAAGTATTAAGATGTTTTTCATTGAACCCTCCATTTACTCCTTGAAATTTTCTATCATGAAACATTCTCAATCATTCATTATCATGTTACGATAAGAAAGTGATCTTGACTAGAGAGTGATTACATTTTTTCTATTCATTTATACTCATTCTAGAGATTGATGGAAATGAGGTACAGATATGTTAGGAATTATAACAACTGGTATTGCCCCAGGTGTTGCCTTGCTTAGTTATTTTTACTTAAAGGACCAATACGAATCAGAACCAATTTCAATGGTTATTCGAACGTTTTTATTTGGATCCATCCTTGTGTTTCCGATTATGTTTATTCAATATGTATTAACATTGGAAGGCATTTTTGTTTCAGATTTACTAAATGCATTCTTCATGTCTAGTTTGCTTGAAGAATTTTTCAAGTGGTTTATCTTGTTTTTTATTGCCTATAAACATGTTGAATTTGATGAACTGTATGACGGCATTGTTTATGGTGCCGCTGTATCGTTAGGTTTTGCAAGTGTTGAAAATATATTATACCTATTTGCACATGGTGTGGATTTAGCCATTGGTCGGGCCCTACTTCCGGTATCGAGCCACGCTTTATTAGGTGTGATTATGGGCTATTACTTAGGAAAGGCCAAGTTTAGTCTGGGGAAAAGTAAACAGAGGTTTTTGATACTTTCACTAGTCGTTCCATTTATTTTGCATGGATTTTATGATTATATTATCTATTCTTTCGAACAATGGATTATTTTTATCGTGCCCTTTATGATTTTTTTATGGTGGCTAGCTCTTAGAAAAGTAAAGCTAGCTAGATTGATTCATGAACCATCGATTAAGCAATTGTCACAATGACAATTGCTTTTTTTTATTATTTGACTTGAAGTGAATTGAATGAAATTCACTTTCTATGCAAAGTTCTTGTATAAAATTAGCGACAATACAGAAAATACTTGTAAGACACCTAAGAATTTGGTTAAGGAGGTAAAAAGATGAGGCTTCGATCTATCTGGAGAATTCCTCTAATCATCATGATTACAGTTTGTTTTGTTGTTTCATTATTCCCAGCACAAACGGGCCACGCATTTAGTAATCAAATTATTCAAAGGGGAGCCACAGGTGATGATGTAATTGAATTACAAGCACGTTTGCAATATAACGGTTATTATCATGGTCCTATTGATGGAGTATTTGGTTGGTCAACTTATTGGTCCGTTCGTAACTTTCAAAAGGAATTTGGACTGACAGTAGTAGATGGATTTGTCGGTGGAAAAACAAAAGAAATGATTGTAAAAGCAACAAAGTATGATAAAAACTTTGTTTATCAACAACTACAACAAGGGCGTCGATTTACACATTATGGCGGCACACCATTGGCCAATCAAAGTGCACCGAGTCAAAAAATGATTGAGCAAGCAAAAAAGGCAGCAGAAAAAAATAGGGTTGTACAAAATTTAAACCGAAATAAGGAGCTACAAAAACAAGGAAATGTAGCCCAACCGCCAGCAGCGCAGAAGCCACCAGCTCAGGCCCAACCGCCAGCAGCGCAGCAGCCACCAGCAAAGGCCCAACCGCCAGCAGCGCAGAAGCCACAAGCAAAGGCCCAACAGCCAGGAGCGCAGAAGCCACAAGCAAAGGCCCAACCGCCAGCAGCGCAGAAGCCACAAGCAAAGGCCCAACCGCCAGCAGCGCAGAAGCCACAAGCAAAGGCCCAACCGCCAGTAGCGCAGAAGCCACAAGCAAAGGCCCAACCGCCAGTAGCGCAGAAGCCACAAGCAAAGGCCCAACCGCCAGTAGCGCAGAAGCCACAAGCAAAGGCCCAGCCACCAGCAGAGAAGCAAAAAGAACAACCAATTGAACAAGAGCAGGAAGATACACCTAGAGACACTGCCGTTAATATGCCAAACGGTTTTTCACAAAATGATCTCAGATTAATGGCTAATGCTGTTTATGGAGAATCGAGAGGTGAGCCATTTATCGGGCAAGTGGCTGTGGCAGCGGTCATCCTAAATAGAATTAATAGTCCGGCTTTCCCAAATACTGTTTCGGGTGTTATTTATGAACCTCGTGCTTTTACAGCCGTTGCAGATGGACAAATTAATTTAACTCCAAATGAACAAGCAAAGAAAGCAGTCTTAGATGCAATTAATGGGTTTGATCCAACCGAAAGTGCGATTTATTACTTTAACCCAGATACAGCGACAAATGGCTGGATATGGGGAAGACCACAAATTAAAAAAATCGGAAAGCACATCTTCTGTAAATAGAGGGGTGAAAGAATATGCTTAGAGGAATAATTATTGGAGTATTAACAATAGGGGTTGCCGGTACTGCTTATTGGGGTTACCAAGAACATATTGAGAAAAATGCCGTATTAATTCATGCGGAAAATAACTATCAGCGTGCGTTTCACGATTTAACCTATCAATTGGATTTATTAAACGATAAAATCGGGTCTACTTTAGCAATGAATTCTAGACAACAGCTTTCACCTTCCTTAGCGGAGGTTTGGAGATTAACGTCAGAAGCACATTCTGATGTAGGGCAGTTACCATTAACCCTACTCCCATTTAACAAAACAGAAGAATTCTTGGCGAATGTTGGCGAATTTAGTTACCGCACGGCAGTCCGTGATTTAGACAAAGAACCGTTAACTGACGAGGAATATAAAACACTAGAGTCTCTATATGAAAAGTCAGGAGATATCCAGAAGGAACTTAGAAACGTACAGCATTTAGTTTTAGAAAATAATCTTCGCTGGATGGATGTGCAGTTAGCCCTAGCAACAGATCAACAACAGGATAATACCATTATTGATGGATTTAAAACAGTTGAAAAAAATGTAGAAGGCTATTCAGAGGCTGATTTTGGTCCGACATTTACTAGTATGAATAAAGAAGAAAAGGGTTTTCAGTATTTAACTGGCGGTGAAATTACAGAGGAACAAGCTAAAAAAGTTGCACAAGATTTCTTAGGACTAAAAGGTCAAGAAGAGATACAAGTATCTGAAAATGGAAAAGGGTCAGAGTATGGATTTTATAGTTTGGCTGTAGACGATCCAAAGGCTAAGACGGAAATATATATGGATGTGACGAAAAAAGGTGGTTATCCGATTTGGGTACTACGAAACCGAGATGTAAAGGAAAAAAATATTGGATTAAATGAAGCAATGGAAAAGGCAGTGAGCTATCTAAAGGATCATAAATTCCAGGATCTGCAAATGTTTGAAAGTGCCCAATACGATAATATAGGCATATTCACCTTTGTTTCGGTAAAAAACGATGTTCGAATCTACCCTGATGCTATAACTATAAAAGTTGCACTAGATGATGGGAATGTAATCGGTTTTACGGCAAAGGATTACTTGATGGCAAATCATAAACGAGATTTGCCAAAACCTAGTCTTACGGTAGAACAGGCAAGAGATAAAATTAACCCTGGTGTCGATGTCATGGAAGATCGACTTGCTCTCATTGTGAATGACATTCAAGAGGAAGTGCTTTGCTACGAGTTCCTAGGTACGATTAAAAATGACACCTACCGTATCTTTATAAATTCCGAGACTGGTTTTGAAGAAAAGGTAGAAAAGCTTAGAAATGCTGAGCCGATCTATAAGGAGTTACTATAGCTTAATAAGAAGAAAAGCCAGTATTCAATCAATAATGGCTTTTCCTTTTTTTTATTCCGTGAGATAATAGGAGCACTGGTAAAATAAGTGAGGGATTTCATGATTAACATAGGAGATACAATTATACTAGAGCCAAAGAACTCAGTTGATAATGAAAAATATAGATGCAAACTAGTAGAAAAAAATGGCGAAAAATTGTTTATTGATTATCCTATTAATATGAAGACAGGGAGAACTGTTTTTCTATTAGACGGAACTCAATTAAAGGCCTCTTTTGTTGGCAAGGACAATACAGTTTATTTATTTGAAACAGAAGTTCAAGGACGTACAAAACAAAATATTCCTATGATTGCGTTATCATGCCCAGAAGAAGATAACGTTGTGAGGATACAGCGAAGGCAATATGTTCGTGTAGATACTTCGGTTGACGTAGCCTTGCAGCCAATAAATAGTGAGTTTAGTCCTTTTGTTACAGTGACGAGTGATATAAGTGCAGGTGGAGCTTCCATAATTTTACCATCTAATAAAAGCTTAGAACCAGAAACCACTTTTACCTGCTGGATCGTCTTACCTATGCAATCAGGAGACTATCAATATATTACACTTAAATCAAAGGCGATTAGAGTGATTCCAGGTAGAGATGGAGAGCGTGACAAAATGCCAATAGAATTTGTAGATATAAATGATACGGATCGCCAGCTTCTCATCCGATTTTCCTTTGAGCGACAAATAAATTTAAAACGAAAAGGGATTAAATAGTATAAAAAATCAAAATTCCCCTTAAACTAGAGTGACAGTTTGAAGAAGAGGGGGATATGGTGAAACATATCGAAAGAATATTAATGAAGGTAGTTGTGATACAAATCATTTGTCTAGTTATAGCTCAGGTCATTATGATGAATCATCAGCTTTCTCCTTTCTTATCAAAGGTTATCCAGTATGAAGGGGTAACGAAAGATACGTATACGAAAGTAGTAGAAACATTCGACCGTTAATAGAAGCTATGATAAAATAAATTTATCATCTGTGAAGAACAATAGCAGCAGGTAGAACCTGCTTTTTTTCATTTATAGCTTACTTGAAATAGGACAACCTATAATTTTAGGATTTTGGGAGGAAAAATGAGTAAACAATTATCGATTGCAATTGATGGTCCAGCTGCTGCAGGAAAAAGTACAGTTGCGAAGCAAGTTGCTGAGAATCTTTCATATATATATATTGATACAGGTGCTATGTACAGAGCATTAACTTTTAAAGCTCTTCAAAACAGTATAGATATTCATAATGAACATGCATTATCAGAAATGCTTTCTCGAACAAAAATTGGTTTGAAGCCATCCAATGAAGGTCAGCTTGTGTTTTTGGATCAAGTGAATGTTACAGATGAGATACGATCTAATGCGGTAACAAACCAAGTCTCTTACGTGGCTGCTCATGGACTCGTCAGAGAAGAAATGGTTCATAGACAAAAGGATATGGCTTCAAGTGGTGGTGTGGTGATGGATGGAAGAGATATCGGAACTCATGTCCTTCCTCACGCTGAGGTGAAAGTTTTTTTACTAGCTTCTGTTGAAGAACGTGCCCGTAGAAGATTTGGTGAAAACATTCGAAAAGGTATGGAATCCAACCTTGAACAGCTAATGGCAGAGATCGAACAACGAGATAAAATTGATTCTGAAAGAGAAGTGGCACCTTTAGTTAAAGCGGAAGATGCAATCGCAATCGATACTACTTCATTGTCAATATTTGAGGTGGTTGAAAGAATCATGGTGTTAGCTCACGAAAGGATTGATGGATGTGAATCTGTATAAAGCTGGTAAAGCCATTTGTACAGGATTATTAAAACCGTTATATCAACTTCAAGTAGTTGGTGCGGATAATATTCCAACTTCAGGTGGTGTCATAATATGCTCAAATCATATTGATAATTTAGATCCACCAATTGTAGGGATTTCATCAACAAGAGACATACACTTCATGGCAAAAGATGAATTATTTCGTCTGCCAATCCTTAAAAACCTTTTACCTAGCATTAATGCCTTTCCAGTTAAGAGGGGGGTAAGCGATAAGCAATCTCTTCGAACAGCTCTTCAAATCTTAAAGGATGGAAAAGTCCTTGGTTTATTTCCAGAAGGTACAAGAAGCAAGACGGGGGAGCTTGGCAAAGGGTTAGCGGGGGCTGGATTCTTTGCACTCCGAACAGAGGCACAGGTGATACCATGTGCCATTATTGGACCTTATAAACCTTTTAAGCGAGTAGTAGTTGTGTTTGGTCCTCCTATAAATATGCAAGAAATGAGAGAAAGAAAAGGATCTGCAGAAGAAGCTACTGAGTTAATCATGGATTCAATTCAGCAAATCCTGCAAAAATACAAATAGTCAGAGTTTATTACTTGACAATTTATTGCATTTATTAGAAGTTAGAGAAGAAATAATTTTTAAAAAAATACTGAGAAGATAAGCGTTCTCGGCATGAAAACCCAAATCTTAAAAAGCTAACAAAGAACATGCCACACTTTTCTTCGGCAGAGCAACACCTAGATTTTTCATATGAGAAGGGTATTTCCCTTCCTTTTTCATACATATAAAAAAATACCGTTTAACAGTTTGTTTCAAATCGTTTGCTGGTAAATAAGGAGGTAATTGGAATGGAAGAGATGGACCAAGAAGTTATGGTAGTTAAAAGTTTAGAAATCGGTGACATTGTTACCGGTCAAGTAACAAAGGTTGAAGAAAAGCAGGTTCTAGTAAACATAGGATATAAATCAGATGGAATTGTTCCAATCAGTGAGCTTTCTAGTTTCCATGTTGAAAAGGCTAGTGAAATTGTTTCTGAAGGACAAACACTAGAGCTAAAAGTAATAAAAGTAGAAGATGATGCCGTTATTCTTTCAAAAAAAGCGGTTGAAGCAGAGAATGCATGGGGCGAGCTTGAGTCTAAGTTTAATTCAGGAGAAGTTTTTGAAACCGAAATTAAAGACGTTGTAAAAGGCGGACTAGTAGTGGATTTAGGTGTTAGAGGTTTTATCCCAGCTTCCTTGGTAGAGGCACACTTTGTTGAAGACTTTACAGATTACAAAGGGAAACTCTTAGCGGTAAAGATAGTTGAATTGGATAAAGAGAAAAACCGTCTAATTTTATCACATCGTGTAGTTGTTGAGCAAGAGCAAAAGCAACAAAAAAGAGCAACTATTGGATCGTTAAAGGTTGGCCAAACTCTAGAAGGAACGGTGCAACGTATAACTGATTTTGGTGCATTTGTAGATATCGGTGGAATTGATGGATTGGTTCACATTTCGCAGCTTTCACATGAACACGTTAGCAAGCCCTCTGAGGTTGTGCAAGAAGGACAAAAAGTTACGGTTAAGGTACTTGGGGTAGATCTTGATAATGAAAGAATTTCTCTGTCTATAAAGGAAACAGTTCCAGGACCTTGGGGGCAAGTTTCTGAAAAGCTTAAAGTAGGCTCCGTTGTGGAGGGGAAGGTTAGAAGACTTGTGGCTTTTGGTGCCTTCGTCGAATTGTTCCCAGGAGTAGAAGGACTTGTACACATCTCTCAAATCTCAAATAAGCACATTGCTACACCACATGAATCCTTAGAAGTAGGTCAGCAAGTAAAAGTGAAGGTGCTTGACATTAATGAATCTGATCAACGAATCTCTTTAAGTATCCGTGAACTTTTAGAAGACGAAGATAAAATAGATTTCCGTGAGTATCAGCAAAAAGAGGAATCATCGGGTTTCAGTCTAGGTGATTTGATTGGTGACAAATTAAATAAATTAAGATAATGGTGATGACTATGAGTAGATCACAACGAAAAATAGATCATATTAATCATGCAATCGATACAGGTCAAGTACGTGCTCATGGATTTGAGGACATTCAATTTGTTCATCAGAGTTTACCAAACCTGTCAGTCGGGGATATAAAAATGAATTGTAAGCTAGGCGAACTTTCTTTAAGTTCGCCTATTCTTATTAACGCCATGACAGGTGGTGGAGGTAATCAAACATTAAAAATCAACCAGAGCCTAGCCATGGTAGCGAACGAGTGTCGTGTAGCACTTGCTGTCGGTTCGCAAATGTCTGCATTAAGGGATCCATCAGAAAGAGCTTCCTATGAAATCGTTCGCAAAGAAAATCCAAAAGGGGTTATTTTTGCTAACTTAGGAAGTGAAGCAACGGTAGAACAAGCACAGAGAGCAATTGATATGATTGAGGCAAATGCTATTCAAATTCACTTAAATGTCGTTCAAGAGCTAGTCATGCCTGAAGGAGACCGAGATTTTAAACAGGCATTTGAACGGATTGAACAAATTGTATCTCGTGTACCTGTTCCTGTGATTGTGAAAGAGGTCGGATACGGTATGAGTAAAGAAACCGCTCAAATTCTGTTAGATATTGGTGTACAGTTAGTTGATGTAGGCGGGTTTGGTGGTACGAACTTCTCAAGAATAGAAAATTTAAGACGTGAACGGAATTTATCCTTTTTTAATGATTGGGGTATCCCAACAACATCATCAATTGTTGAGGTCCGTTCCCAATCTCGCAGGCTATCTGTAATTGCATCTGGTGGAATTATGTCAGCC
This sequence comes from Bacillus sp. DJP31, assembly GCF_049310945.1. Classification (NCBI taxonomy): domain Bacteria; kingdom Bacillati; phylum Bacillota; class Bacilli; order Caryophanales; family Bacillaceae; genus Bacillus; species Bacillus sp. DJP31. The sequence continues at coordinate 185,953 of NZ_JBMERO010000003.1, forward strand.
TTAGATATTGCTAAATCGATCACTTTAGGGGCTAGTTGTGTAGGGATGGCGGGTTATTTCCTGAAAATCCTATTAGAACAGGGTGCCGATGAGGTAATTCAAGAGGTTAAAGAGATTCACACTGATTTAAGCTTCATCATGACGGTGCTCGGCAAAAGAGATATTTTAGAACTGGGTAAGGCCCCTATCATCATTAAAGGCGATACCTATCATTGGCTAACCCAAAGAGGTATTGATACATCATCATATAGTAAATAAGAAAAACAGCTCACGTATATGAGCTGTTTTTTTCTGACCTCTCTCTTGCCTCTTTAGGTCCTTCCATTGTTGTTGCACCAGGATAATTAAGCTGTTGATCTCGGTCGGACTCCACTTTTCCAGAAGCCTTTACTTTTTTTTCTTGACGGTCTTTTCCCATGTTTTCTCCTCCTCTCACAATAAAATCTTTACTTATCCTCTCCTAACTACACCAAACACATTCAATGTTGTAAATTGATTAATTTTCATGAAATGAAGAAATAATGGAAATGATAGGAGGGATATTCTTGGAAGGTATTTCGTTTTATTGGTTTGCATGGATGGGTTGGATTATCATTACATTCTTTATGAAAAAGGGGAAACTAAGGACTAGATTAGCGAGTCTCGTTTTAATCCTACTTATAACGGCTCATCACCATTCCTCTTTTTCTAAAATAGAAGTATCCTATGGATTCATAGTGTTGCTTCTCATCACGTATATCCAAGTTGCTTACATGAAAAACAGTAAACTACTTTACATATTGATCTGTACCTTCATCCTAACTTTTGCTTATGTAAGCTTTCAATTGTTTCGATTGTTTGATCCTATATGGGTTATTTTTCAACCCTCTTTTATGGTTGCTTTTATCCTTATATATTTAGTTCTACTATTAGCCAAAAGTAGGAAGGAACGCATCATTATGTTTCTGTTTGGTGTAAGCCACGGTGAGATTCTATACGGTGTTATTATGGACTACTTTAGATTTCCATATAGTATGGGTAATCTCTCGTTCTTTGATGTAGTTGTATTCGGTATCATCCTACTCTTTATGTGGGATGGAATTGAACGGTTATCTGCGATGTTTAATCAGGGTATTTCAAAAACTAGCAAAAGAAAGGCTGGAATTCTATGAATGAATACACGTACCCCATTCTTTTTGGTGTAACAATCGGAACCTTAACAAGGATTTATATGTTAAGGACGGATTACCGACAATATCCTACTTATCTTCATGGGAAGATCATTCATATTGCTCTTGGTTTTATAGCGGCAGGTCTTGGAACAGTCGCTGTACCCTCCATCATGGAAGAAGATTTTACAGCGATAACCTTTCTAACTTTGGCGGCATCTCAGTTTAGAGAAGTACGAAATATGGAAAGAAATACATTAGCACAATTAGATGAATATGAGTTGGTTTCAAGGGGTAATACATATATTGAGGGCATCGCTGTTGCATTTGAAGGGAGAAACTATTTAGTTATTTTTAGTTCATTTGTTTCTACTTTGTCATACTTAGTCTGGAATATTTGGGCTGGCCTATTAGCAGGAGGAATTGCACTGTTTCTCTCAAAGAAACTAATGAGTGGGGGCAGTCTTAAAGATATAATCGACATTGAATATATTGAACCGAGGTTTGAAGGTGCGGGTCTTTACGTGGATAATATATATATTATGAATATCGGGATACCCGAAAGACAAAAGGAAGTTTTAAAATACGGGATGGGTTTTATCTTAAAGCCTAAAAACTTTAATGCAAGGTCTACCATTGCTAACTTAGGTCAACGGCAAGCAATTTTATATGACATGTCGATTGCTTTAGGTGTATATCGTGACTCAGGTACACCAGCCCTTGTTCCTCTAGCCAAAAGAGATTTAGACGATGGACGTGTAGGTATATTTGTTCTACCACAGGTTAAGGACTATGAGAAAGCCATTGAGGTAATTGGTCTTGTACCCACTTTGGAAAATGCGATTAGGATGCCAACAGAATCAAAAGCAAACAAAAAGGGGCATAAGATAAAATGAATCTAGATAAATTTATTCTAGCGATCGTGACAATAAACCCCAAAAAAGTCGCAGGTGGTACAGCCATTTTTACATGTGATTCGGTTGAAGAGATGGATGATTTTGCGAAAAACTTAGAAGCAATCATTGACGGAATTGCACATAAGTTGAGCGAAGAAGTATATATCATCGTTCGACATTAAGGAAAACATTGTTCTCTTTACACATTTTTGGTAGGATTAATAAGTTAGGTTTGAAAACGCAAGTCCCTACTACCCTAAAAAGGATGGTTTTTTCAAGCCTTTCCCTAAAGAATGGTGGGATACTTTTTTACCTAACAATGAGCGCATATGCAATTGCCAACGTAACAAACATAGCGTAGAGACAATTTCAAATAAAGTATGTGTGTAACGGATAGTAGAAAGGAAGAAAAAAGATGCCAAAACCAATTATTGCAATAGTTGGAAGACCGAACGTAGGAAAGTCAACTATCTTTAATAGAATTGTGGGAGAAAGAATATCCATTGTAGAAGATACACCAGGTATCACAAGAGATCGAATTTATAGTTCAGGAGAATGGTTAAATCAAGATTTTAATATAATTGATACAGGTGGTATTGAAATTGGAGACGCCCCTTTTCTAACCGAAATCCGTCAACAAGCAGAAGTTGCAATAGATGAATCAGATGTAATTATCTTTATGGTAAACGGAAGAGATGGTGTAACGGCTGCAGATGAAGAGGTCGCAAAGATCTTATACAGATCTGATAAGCCTGTTGTTCTTGCTGTTAACAAGATTGATAATCCGGAAATGAGAAATGATATTTTTGACTTCTACGGGTTAGGATTTGGGGAGCCTATGCCAATTTCAGGTTCTCATGGTCTTGGTCTCGGTGATTTACTTGATGCTGCGGTTCAGCACTTTCCTAGCAGAGAACCTGAAATTTATGACGAAAGTACCATTCTCTTTTCTCTAATTGGTCGTCCTAATGTAGGGAAATCATCACTTGTTAATGCTTTACTAGGTGAAGAAAGAGTTATTGTAAGTGCAATCGCTGGAACGACAAGAGATGCAGTTGATAGTCCTTACTCAAAGGATGGTCAAGATTATGTAATTATTGATACAGCCGGTATGAGAAAGAAAGGGAAAGTTTACGAAAGTACTGAAAAATATAGTGTTCTACGTGCATTAAAGGCGATTGAACGCTCTGATGTTGTATTAGTTGTTATTAGTGGTGAAGAAGGAATCATTGAACAAGATATGAAAATCGCTGGTTATGCTCATGATGCTGGTCGTGCGATCGTAATCGTTGTGAATAAATGGGATGTCGTTGAAAAAGATGAGAAGACCATGAAAGAATTTGAAGAAAAGATTAGAGCTCACTTTAAGTTTCTGGACTATGCACCAATCGTCTTTTTATCAGCTTTAACAAAACGTCGAACGCATACACTGTTACCGATGATCAATGTTGCGGCAGAGAACCATAGCTTACGTGTTCAAACGAATGTGTTAAATGATGTTATATTGGATGCCGTTGCCATGAACCCAACGCCAACACATAATGGAAATCGTTTGAAACTGTATTACGCAACACAGGTTGCAGTTAAGCCACCAAGCTTTGCTGTATTTGTCAATGATCCAGAACTCATGCATTTCTCATATGAACGATTCTTGGAAAATCAAATTCGAGCATCATTTGGATTTATCGGAACTCCAATTAAAATATTTACTAGAGCTCGTAAATAATAGAAAAAAGGGTGATGAAATTGGAGAATGTCATAGTTGTAGGAGCGGGAAGCTGGGGAACAGCATTAGCACTTGTACTAGCGGATAATGGGTACCAGGTTAGATTATGGGCACATAAAGAACAGCAGATTAAAGAGATAAATGAGAAGCATACAAACGAGAAGTATCTTCCAGGAGTTTCACTGCCCGAGAATATTATCGGATATTCCTCTTTAGAAGATGCATTACAGGGGATTGAGACCCTTGTTTTGGCTGTTCCGACAAAAGCCATTCGCGAAGTTATGACCCAAATTCGTTCAATTATTGAAAAACCCATTACAATTGTTCATGTAAGTAAGGGAATTGAACCGGATACCTTTAAGAGAGTATCAGAGGTTATTAGCGAAGAGTTACCACCTAATTTATTATCAAATGTTGTTGTATTATCTGGCCCAAGCCATGCGGAAGAAGTGAGTAGGAGACAGCCTACCACTGTCACAGTAGCCTGTGAAGATCTTCGTGCTGCACAGAGAGTACAAGATATGTTTATCAACCAGCATTTACGGGTCTATACTAATCCAGACGTTGTAGGTGTTGAAATAGGTGGTGCGTTGAAGAATATTATTGCGCTTGCGGCTGGAATTACAGATGGTTTAGGCTATGGTGACAATGCAAAAGCAGCTCTAATTACGCGTGGATTAGCTGAAATATCTAGACTGGGCGTGGCAATGGGAGCCAACCCCCTAACATTTGCGGGTTTAACCGGTATTGGAGATTTAATCGTAACTTGCACAAGTGTCCACAGTCGGAATTGGCGAGCGGGGAACTTATTGGGCAAGGGGCAAAATTTAGATGAAGTACTAGCTAATATGGGAATGGTTGTTGAAGGAGTAAGAACGACAAAAGCTGCTTACCAGCTCGCTAAAAAAATGGATGTAACAATGCCAATCACCAACGCCTTATATGATGTTCTATTTAATCAAAAGGATCCCAAAGAAGCAGTAGATATTTTAATGGCTCGTGGAAAAACTCATGAGATGGAAGACCTTGGTCCTATTCATTCTACTAATGAATAGTATTTATGTGAAAATTTTAAATCAAGCCTATTAAACAATCACCGTTTCCTTATTTCTGCATACGATATGTTGAATCTTATGTGAAGGAGGGTATATAGTGAGCCTGTTTGATAATATTGAAAAGAAAACGAACATAAAAAAGGATGATATTTTTAAATTAGCAGATTCTGTTAAAGGTGCTAATTTGAAAGATGAGAAACAAATCCGACAGCTTATTAAGCAAGTATCAGCAATGGCAGGTAAGCCTGTTACAAAAGAAAAGGAAGATAAGATTGTTAACGCAATTATTAACAATAACATGCCTATGGATATAAACTCGATTGGTAAGATGTTTAAAAAATAAGTAATAAAAATAGGCTACCTAACGATGCATTTTACTTGTGGAATGCATACAATATTTCGAAGCAAACTTTGAGTTTGAGCTGTATTTGTTTGGTTATATTTAGTCAGTGCTGGAGTAAGGAGCCCCCTTTGCTTCAGCTTTTTTTATTCATTACAAGATTTGGTTAGTAGTTCAGTTCCATTCCCTTCTGCATTTTGGGTGTGGCACCTGAATTTCATTCAGGTGGGGAGTGGAGAAGGGTATTCAGGGAAGGGCGGCCTCGGGTCCAAAGATCTAAAGGATTAAAGAGCCAAAGAGCCAAAGATTAAGAAATAGAGAGAATTGCATGGTGGCTGGATGGAAATGACGTAAAGGTATATGTCGTGAATTTTGGGCTTGTTTGTGGTATAATTCTGTCGATTTGAGAAGGAGTTGAGAGGATGTCAACAGGACTAATTAAGATGTGGTTTGCATTAGGCTCAATGGGGTTAATGTTTCTCGCAGTTGTGACAATCATGCTTAGTAGATATAAGCTCAGAGGTGTTTTTAAGTGGATCACTGCCTTTATGGCATATGCATTTATGGTAATCGCTGGACTTATTATATTGTTTGTTGTATTTAGTGGACCGGTTAACGAATAACCTTACATAAGGTGTAGATAAGGCGGTATGAGATGAAAAAATATACAACACTAGTAATTATCTGTTCGTTTTTACTAACAGGCTGTTTGTATCCAGATGACAGATTAGCTCAAAATGCAGTTGCATATAAGGATCAGCTCCAATCAGTCCAAAACGCTGTCGTTCAGTTTAGAGAAGATAGTGGTGGATTAATTCCAATTAAGGACCGAGACATGGAGACGCCAATCTATCAAAAATACCCGATTGATTTTGGGAAACTAGTACCTCGCTACATTCCTGAACCTCCCTCATCAGCATTTGAGAGCGGTGGAATCTTTCAATATGTATTAGTGGATGTAGAAGTAAACCCTACAGTTAAGCTGATCGATCTAAGACTAACTGATGAAATAAGAGATTTAAAGGCGAGAATCCTCGTGTATAAAAGATCAAATGGGTATCCACCTTTTGATAAAATATTATCCGACAAAGTTTTCACTGTGAACTATAAAGAACTTGGTTACGATGAGCCACCATATGCAGTAAGCCCTATCTCGGGAATGAATTTACCTTTTATTATCAATAACGAAGGTGAAATATTTATCGATTATTCTATAGATTTATACAGTGCTTTGAAAGAGACAAAACATAGCTATCAATCAGGTGATGATATACGTGAATTGCTAATGGAGAAGTCTGATTTTGTACCTGTTTATTCTGTTCCTTATACTGTTGAAAATAATGAACCTGTATTCTTTGAAAAATAAACGAATTCGTGGCTTATTATTTTTTACAGAATACTGATATGGTTTGATTTTATTTTTCTAACAAAATAGTCATGAACCCTTCTGATTAGAATAGACTCTACAGAAGGGTTTTTTTTGAATTAGGGATTTTAGACCCCATTCAAACTACTAATGCTCTGTTAAAGAACGAGTAAGCCCTATTAAAATATGGCTTTAGCATAGCAAACATCGTAAGAAATAAATTTTTCTTTTAACAGTAGTCATAATCAAATAGGACAACATCATAAGATATATTGTCCTAGGGTTATTAGTCATTATTGGATAGCGTATGATCGTATTATCCCAATAAGTTGAGATCGGGAGGGGAAACACTTGGAAAAAGTAGATATCTTTAAAGATATCGCCGAGCGTACTGGTGGCGATATATACTTAGGAGTTGTAGGTGCTGTTAGAACAGGCAAATCTACCTTTATTAAGAAGTTCATGGAGCTAGTAGTCTTACCAAACATTCAAAATGAATCGGAAAAAGCACGCGCACAAGACGAGTTACCTCAAAGTGCTGCTGGCAAAACGATTATGACTACTGAACCGAAGTTTGTTCCAAACCAAGCTGTATCACTTCATGTAGCAGATGGTCTAGATGTCAATGTACGTCTAGTTGACTGTGTGGGGTATACTGTTCCAGGAGCAAAAGGATATGAAGACGAGAACGGACCAAGAATGATTAACACTCCATGGTATGATGAGCCAATCCCGTTTCATGAAGCTGCAGAGATCGGGACTAGAAAAGTCATTCAGGAGCATTCAACAATTGGTGTTGTGATTACGACGGATGGTTCTATTGGTGAAATTCCACGTAAAGACTTCTTAGTTGCTGAAGAAAGAGTCATTAACGAATTAAAAGAAGTGGGTAAACCATTTATAATGGTCATTAATACAGTTCATCCACATCATCCAGAAACCGAACAATTACGTCAAAGATTATCAGAGCAATATGATATTCCAGTTTTAGCGATGAGTGTTGAAAGTATGAGAGAATCAGATGTTTTCAACGTTTTGCGCGAAGCTTTATATGAATTCCCTGTCCTTGAAGTAAATGTGAACCTACCAAGCTGGGTCATGGTACTTCGCGATAATCACTGGTTACGTGAAAGTTATCAGGATGCAGTGAAGGACACAGTAAAGGATATTAAACGACTTCGTGATGTTGATCGAGTTGTAGGTCAATTTAGTGAATATGATTTCATTGAGCATGCAGGACTTGCAGGAATCGAAATGGGTCAAGGTGTGGCCGAAATCGATTTATATGCACCAGACGCACTCTATGATCAAATACTGAAGGAAGTTGTTGGAGTAGAGATTAGAGGGAAAGATCACTTACTTCAACTGATGCAAGACTTTGCCTACGCAAAGGCGGAGTACGATCAAGTATCTGATGCATTAAAGATGGTAAAGCAAACAGGTTATGGGATTGCCGCACCAGCTCTTTCTGAAATGGCTTTAGATGAGCCGGAAATCATTCGTCAAGGCTCTAGATTTGGAGTAAGACTTAGAGCTGTAGCTCCGTCTATACACATGATTAAAGTGGATGTCGAATCAGAGTTTGCTCCAATTATCGGAACAGAAAAGCAAAGTGAAGAGCTCGTTAGATATTTAATGCAAGATTTTGAAGATAACCCACTTTCAATATGGAACTCTGATATCTTCGGACGTTCATTAAGTTCAATTGTTCGTGAAGGGATTCAAGCAAAGCTCTCGTTAATGCCTGAAAATGCCCGATACAAGCTAAAAGAAACATTAGAAAGAATTATCAATGAAGGATCTGGCGGACTAATCGCTATTATCCTATAACACTAGGGCTCCTATAGGGGGTCTTTTTTTGTCTGAATAGTAAGTGGCTTGCTGTTCGAAAAATGTCGAAAGTGATCTAAGCCTTGATGTTACTTGATTTATAGTGATCAGTATGATAATCTTCTACAAGTAAACAAGCAGGAACGCGTGCCGATATTATCGCTTTTAAGGTAATTTAGTTTTTTTGTAAGAAAATCTTAACTTTTTTGGGGATTTATGCCTAAATATGAAAGATTTCTATCAAAATGTATTGAATTATGTCTAAATATCGTTTAATATAAGGCTTGTCAGCGATTTGCTTGCTTTTAGTAAGTATAGAAAGTTGAAAATATGTGAAGTAATGATAGTAAGATTTTAATTCACATATTATTGAGGTATATGCACTTATCGCGTATGAGCACATCCTTGTGACGTAGTCTCACCCGAGATAATATGTGCCTAATATTTTTAGAGGAGGTGAATGGCATGAACAAAACAGAATTAGTTAACGCAGTGGCTGAAGCTAGTGAACTATCTAAAAAGGATGCAACAAAAGCAGTTGATGCTGTTTTTGATTCAATCTTAGAGGCACTTAAAAACGGTGATAAGATTCAACTAATTGGTTTTGGTAACTTTGAAGTTCGTGAACGTGCTGCTCGTAAGGGACGCAATCCACAAACTGGTGAAGAAATCGAAATCGCTGCAAGTAAGGTTCCTGCATTCAAACCAGGAAAAGCACTTAAAGATGCAGTAAAGTAATCTTTACATATTGGCAAGAAGAGTCGCACATGTTGCGACTCTTCTTTTTTGCTTCTATATACCCTGTATGCTAATATTCTACTTATAAATCAAAATCAAATATGATTACATACACTTACAGGAGGCATTATGGCAACAATCAATCAAGAACAAATTGAACAAGCAATTCGATTAATTTTGGAAGCAATAGGTGAAGACCCAAACCGAGAGGGACTTTTAGATACACCAAAGCGTGTTGCGAAGATGTATGCTGAAGTATTCTCTGGCTTAAATGAGGACCCAAAGGAACATTTTAAAACGGTTTTTGGAGAAGATCATGAAGAACTTGTATTAGTAAAAGATATACCTTTCTTTTCAATGTGTGAGCATCACCTCGTTCCTTTCTTCGGGAAGGCACACGTGGCTTATATTCCAAGAGGTGGGCGCGTTACAGGCCTAAGTAAGTTGGCTAGAGCCGTTGAAGCAGTTGCTAAAAGACCACAGTTACAGGAAAGGATTACTTCAACTGTTGCTGACTCTATGGTTGAATCTCTTGACCCATATGGAGTTATGGTTGTTATTGAAGCAGAACATATGTGTATGACGATGAGAGGTGTAAAAAAACCAGGATCTTCTACAATCACATCTGCTGTTCGAGGTATATTTGTTAATGACAACGCAGCAAGGGCTGAGGTTCTTTCATTAATCAAGTAGCAATAAATATTGACACAACTTAAAGATTAGGAGATAGTTAAGAGACAAGAATGGGCGTTAAGGGGGATCATCTGATGAAAGAATCATCCAACAACGATTTCTTTGTTATTAAGGCAAAAGAAAACGGTGTCAATGTAATCGGCTTAACAAGAGGGCTAGATACGAGATTTCATCATTCTGAAAAGTTGGACAAAGGCGAAGTGATGATTGCCCAATTTACAGAACATACATCAGCCGTGAAGATTAGAGGAAAAGCAATCGTACAAACCAGTCATGGTGAAATAGATACCGAGGTAGAATAAAAAAAGCAGGCTACCCTGCTTTTATTTGTTTCTATCCATGCTTAAAGTCGTATTTTGACATGAGCTTTTATCATTCTTTTCCTGAGACGGCTATGCTATAATTGATGGTGCCGAAAATTATCAATAATAAATCTAAAAATGAATATTTCTTTACACAGAAATTGTTTTGATGGGGATTGGGTGATCAGTGTGAGTGACATCAATAGAAAAAAAGCATATATGCTCGAAAAAATCCATGAGTACATACACCATCCTTATCTCAAAAAATTTATAAAAAGCCCAAAAGTGGATGAGGACAAACTTTTTCTATTGGTGGCCATGTGTAATGATATAGAGATGAATGAAGAGAAAAAAGACTCTTACATAATCACTACAATGCTTGTTCAAGTCGCACTTGATACACATGAAGAGGTGTCCATATCAAATACTCTTCAAGATTCGGAGCAAAAAGAACAGCAACTAAAGGTTTTAGCCGGTGATTATTATAGTGGACTTTACTATAGCTTATTAGCTGAAATAGAAGATATTAATATGATTCAAATACTAGCAACGAGTATTAAGCGAATAAATGAGCATAAAATAAGAGTCTATCGAAAAGATTCATCTTATAATGATTCACTGGTAGATAGTGTTAGGATTATTGAGAGCGAGCTCTTCCGAAATGTAGCTAATGCTTTTCAGCTTTCTTTTTGGAAGGAAATAATTCCTGAATTACTGGTACTAAAACGATTATATTTCGAAAAGTTGATATATGAACGGACTGGGAGCTCGGTTATTATTCAATATTTACTGAAAGAATCTGACGAAGAATGCATAAAATATAGTCAATCAAAGCTTGAAATGGAAAAACAAGTACTTACTAATTTTGAACAAGTGATCGTGAATACTCGAGAACGAGTTCATTCTATTATTTCAAATACATCAATACATTCTTCTATATTAAATAGCTTACAGTCAATGGTGAACGGGTTTGAGCATACTATTCATCAAATTGTGGAAGAAAGGTGAAATATGCAAGAGTCTAAAGAACAAAGAGTTCATAGAACCTTTGAAAAAATATCCGGAAAATATGATTTGATGAATTCTGTAATTAGCTTTCAACGCCATATCGCTTGGAGAAACCAAACAATGCAGCTGATGAATGTACAAACAGGGACGAAGGCACTGGATTTATGCTGTGGGACAGCAGACTGGACAATTGCTTTAGCGAATGTTATTGGCCCAAAAGGTCAGGTCGTTGGATTAGACTTCAGTAAGAACATGCTTAGTGTAGGACAACAAAAAGTAGATGAGTTACGTTTAGACCAAGTTGAGTTACTTCATGGAAACGCAATGGCTCTTCCATTTGAGGATAATTCATTTGATTATGTAACAATTGGATTTGGATTAAGAAACGTACCAGATTATGCACAGGTTTTAAGAGAAATGTATCGAGTTTTAAAACCAGGTGGTAAAGCGGTTTGTCTTGAAACCTCACAGCCAGAACTTCCAGTAATCAAGCAAGTGTTTTCAATTTATTTTCGATATTTAATGCCGCTGTTTGGTAAATTAGTTGCAAAAAGCTATGAGGAATACTCATGGTTACAGGAATCAGCTAAAGACTTCCCTGGCATGAAGGAGCTTGCAACTATGTTTAAAGGTGCAGGGTTTTCAAAAGTTGATGTAAAGGCCCATACATTTGGTGTTGCGGCTACTCATATCGGATATAAGGACGAGCCATCAAGCTAGAATCTAAAAAATTCAAAAGTTGATGGTAAAATTGTAAATGATTTAGGTGAAATAGATGAAATTAAATAAGATGTATTCATTTTTGAATACAGATTTAAAAGAAATCGAAAATGAACTCCAAGAAACGATTAAGTCGGAGCATTCATTGCTACAAGAAGCATCACTGCATACTTTACAGGCCGGAGGGAAAAGACTTCGACCTATATTTGTCCTGTTAGCAGGGAAATTCGGGCAATATGATCTAGATGTAATCAAAGATGTTGCAGTAGCATTGGAGCTCATTCACATGGCTTCACTTGTTCATGATGATGTGATAGATGATGCTGAACTCCGTCGGGGGAAACCAACCATTAAAGCAAAATGGGATAATCGAATTGCCATGTATACTGGGGATTATATTTTTGCGAGGTCATTAGAATTAATGACAAAAATCAATAAACCTGAGGCTCACAGAATTCTCTCCCATACAATCGTAGAAGTGAGTTTGGGTGAAATTGAACAAATACGAGATAAATACAATTTTGATCAGCACCTAAAAACTTATTTGAGACGGATAAAAAGAAAGACGGCTCTATTAATTGCAGCAAGCTGTCAATTGGGAGCAATTGCATCGGATGTCCCTCGGGATATCCATCAAAAGCTATTTCAATTTGGTTATTATGTTGGGATGGCCTTCCAAATTACAGATGATATTCTTGACTTTACTTCAACAGAAGAAGAATTGGGTAAACCCTCAGGTAGTGATTTAAGGCAAGGAAATATTACACTTCCAGTTTTGTTTGCCATGAGAGATGAAAAGCTGCGTCAAAAAATAGTAAATGTTCATGAGCATATTGAAAACGCAGAGCTTCATTTGATTATTCAAGACATTAAGAATAGTGGAAGTATTGAGAAATCCTTTCAATATAGTGATCTTTATTTACAAAAGGCTCTAGCGATTATTCAAGAATTACCCCATAATCGTGCGAAATTAGCCCTAACTAATATTGCTAGATATATAGGTAAACGAAAGTATTAATCACTACTCGAACATTGCGAAAGATAGAAAAGAGTGATATATTTGGATGGGCTTACAATGTAGGCTTATACATAATGTAACAGGAGTGGAGAATAAAATGGAAAAAACGTTTTTAATGGTTAAGCCTGATGGTGTTCAACGTAATTTGATTGGTGAAATTGTGGCACGCTTTGAGAAAAAAGGATTTCAACTTGTAGGAGCAAAATTAATGACTATTCCAACAGAATTAGCAGAAACTCACTATGGTGAACATAAAGAACGTCCATTCTTCGGTGAATTAGTGGACTTCATTACGTCTAGTCCTGTTTTTGCAATGGTATGGCAAGGTGAAAATGTGATTGCTACAGCAAGACAGATGATGGGTGCAACAAACCCTAAAGATTCTGCACCTGGTACAATCCGTGGTGAATTTGCCGTTACTGTTGGAAAGAACATCATTCACGGTTCAGACTCAGCTGAAAGCGCAGAGCGCGAAGTCAACTTATTCTTTAACCAAGAAGAGCTAGTTGAATATTCAAAGCTTATTAATCAGTGGACAAACTAATAGGATAACAGACCTTCCTATTTAAGAGATAGTTAAGTAGTAACAAACCAGTCTTTATAAAGCTGGTTTGTTTTTTTGTTTTATTAGAATATATAACGTTTAGGTTTCCAAATCCTGTTCCAGCGACAAGCTTTGAGAAAGTCTACCTTAATAGAAAGGATCCGAGTTCTGATACCCCTAAAAAATTTGTTTTAGAAGTACTCCCTCACTTTTTGTTTTTGTTGTACCCTAAAATAATAGATTACGTAAAGGTCATTTTTCGTGTATACTCTTCTTATACTTTCTAAGAATGAGGTTACTTACATGTCACAGGATTATATTGATTTTAACGAAAATATTAAGAGAAAGACGGGGATCGATTTATCCCTTTATAAAGAAGCACAAATGAAGAGAAGGTTGACTTCATTATATGAAAAAAGAGGGTTTAAGAGTTTTCAAGAATATTTCCGTTTTATGACGACCGATCAAAAATTATTTGATGAATTCCTTGATCGTATGACCATTAATGTATCAGAATTCTATCGAAATGCTAAGCGCTGGGAAGTTTTGCAAGAAAAGATTTTCCCGAAGATTCTTAAGGATACTAACAGGCCAAAGATATGGAGTGCTGCCTGTTCTACAGGAGAAGAGCCTTACACGCTTGCGATGGTCGCTTCAAATTTCATGCCTGTGCGTGATATTTCCATTTTGGCTACTGATTTAGATGAGCTTGCTATTGCTCGTGCCAAAGTGGGAACATACCCTGAGAGATCCCTTCAGGAAGTTCCAAATGATATGAAGTCAAAATTCTTTGCTCGTGATGGAATGTTTTATAACGTGGATGACTCTATTAAGAAAACAGTCACTTTTAAAAAGCAAAATTTGTTAGCTGATCCATTTGAGCAGAATTTCGATCTAATTGTTTGTAGAAATGTTCTCATATATTTTACTGAGGAAGCCAAGAATCTCATTTTCCACAAATTTAGTAAGGCACTAAAGCCAGGCGGAATTTTATTTGTAGGTAGTACGGAGCAAATCTTTACACCTTCTACATTCGGATTAGAAACAGAAGATACGTTTTTTTATCGAAAGCAAAACTAGGTTCTTCTTATGAGGGCCTATTTTTTTTCTTATGGTTTGGTTCTTACTAAAAAATTGATTTTTTCTTAGACGGTTAAAACAACGCAATACCTTGGTATATTGATAATCAAGTTGGTGGTTGATTTCAACTCCAGGATGCACCTCCCGGGGCGAGCGGTGAGCCTCCTCGTCGCTTTTGCGCCTGCAGGATCTCAACTGTCCCGCTGCTCTAAGCAGGTGCCCGAGCATATCTGTTCCAATCAACTTTTATGTAATATGTTTTTCTTAAAAGATAGGCTGTGTTAAAGGTTATTGTTGATATTTGAATTTTACGAACATTTGCTCTATAACGAGAGTATCAACTAAAGGCTGGTGATGATAGTGAGAGCGACAGATATCCTTAAAGAGATACAGAAATTAAATCCGGCAGAAAAACAAAGGCTGCGGGCATTTTTCATAGATGCTCTCACTGCTTCATCTTCAACAGGCAACGTACTACAGGAGATTTCAGAACGCAAAAATAAACAGGGATATTTCTGCCCTCACTGCCAATCTAAGCACGTTGTCAGATTTGGCAAATATACAACTCTTGTTGATGGTGATGAAGTAAAGAAGCAACATTATCGTTGTAAATCCTGTACTGCCACTTTCACCGATTTAACAAACACTGCACTTTATAGAACCCGTCGGCTGAATAAGTGGATTAAATTCATTGAATGTATGATTGATGGATACTCACTTCGTAAGTCAGCCAAATTGGTTAAAGGGATCTCTCACGTCACACTGTTTTATTGGAGACACAAACTATTATCTGCATTGAAACAAATTGAAGTAGATAATTTTCAAGGTATCGTTGAAATGGACGAAACTTATTTCCTGTACTCAGAAAAAGGGCAGAAGAAAATCACAGGCAGAAAACCTCGTAAACGCGGTGGAAAAGCTAAAAAACGGGGCATCAGCAAGGAACAGGTCTGTGTATTAGTGGCAAGAGAGCGGGACAAAAACACAGTCTCAAAAACACTTGGAGTAGGTAGAATAAAAACAGAGCAATTGGACAAAGCGATTGGTCATAAACTTTCATCCCAAAATGTATTGTGTACGGACTTCTGGCGAGCTTTCAGAGCCTACGCTGCTGACAATGGGATGTCTATTTACCAGTTCAAATCCGATGGGAAGGTCCGCACCAAAGGACTTTATCATATCCAGTTATCTTTACTCCAATCAAATAAAACTCTTTAAAATCGATTGATGTATCCTTGTTGACATATACATAAGGTTTGGAATAATGTCCTATATAAAAAGAGCATTGACGAATATTTAAGTAGTTCGGTTCAGAGGTAGAAAAACCAAAATAACAAGCGAAATAACAGGATAAATCGTATAAATTTAGACGACGAAATCGCACAAGAAAACGCAGAGGTTTTAACAGCCCTCTGCGTTTTTTAAAATTTATTGACCTGTTCTTCAACTAAAGCACTCCGTTACTTTAAGTACATTTCTTCATCACATACTTTTTTTTCTTAAAATAAAAAACTTCCAATTAAGAAATTCTCCCAAACTAAATGCTTTATATCTTCCACTTTTTTAACTTCTTTTCTGAACCACTCCATATTACCAGCAAACCTTTCGGAACAAGAGAATTCATTCCTTGCTTCTCGATTTCCTTGGATACATCTAATTACTCCTCTGTAATTGGATTGGTTCTTTGGTTTTTCCTGGTATTTAGAAACATGGGGGATAATCTCATATAGATAGTGTATTGCAAGTGAATCAAAATGCTTTTTAGATACAACTTCTTTAATTTGTTTGTAAGTATACTCATCTAAATCCTATCGAATGATGCAATCACCATCTGGAAGCTGAACGTCCAATTTAATGTATCTTCCAACTTTATCCTTAGATACTTCAACAATTCAGAAGTTATTTAAATTTGTTGATAGCAATTCCACCAACCCTCCTATATTTTCCCTCTACCTAATTCGTTGTAATCTGATCTCACTTATCTATCTTGAATTAAACTTTCCCGTTTGTTGAAGAACATAATTTATGATTCGCCCCCAAAAAGGGTCAGATCTCCCCTAAAAAACCCCCTAATTACCGAGGCTGCTGAAAAAGTCCACTTTTTAATAAGCATGTGTTAATTACCTGTTGATTTCCGCTCCAGGATGCTCGCTTTCCGCGGGGCGGGCGGTGAGCCTCCTCGGCGCACTAGCGCCTGCGGGGTCTCACCTGTCCCGCTGCTCCCGCAGGAGTCTCGCACCTTCCGCTCCAATCAACTTAGTATTCCTTAAAATAGCTCATATTTCGAAAACAACTACTTTTTCAGTGGTCTCTAATTACCTTGTCTAATGTTAAAATTTACATATAGACTTTAATATTCGCGGGGGTATTATCATGTTTAAGCACGGAAGAAAAGAACAACAATTATCACTTGATGATCGATTCTTGGATTTACCTAAATCTATCGTAGAGTCTCTACAAAAAAGCTGGGCAGATGACTTCTACAGAAATATATTTCTAGGAATTAATGAGGATCGTTTTTCCGTGCTATACAGTGAAGAATTTAGCCGCCCTAATAAGCCTGTTAACATGTTAGTAAGCCTACTCATCTTAAAAGAGCTGCATGGTTTAACTGATGAACAATTGATTGAATCCTTATACTTTGACTACCGTTATCACTACGCTCTCGGTATAGAGAACTTTGAAAAGGAACGTATATGCATCAATACTCTAACCAATTTCCGTAAACGCTTAGTTGAGCATGAGGTCGAAACGAAAGAAGATTTGCTAAAAATCGAAGAGAATGAATTGTCAAATAGGTTAGCTGAACTTATTCAATTAGATAGAAGTATGGCTCGTATGGACTCCTTCATGTTAAGCAGCTCTTGTAAAAAGCTAACTCGATTGGAATTGGTGTATCGAGTGGTACAACAAATGGTTCAAGCGTTGAATAAATTAAATCCTGAGCTTGTTTCTGAATCTTTTCAAGACTACTTAAAAGATGGACATAAAAATCAAACGCTCTACCATATTAAGAGTTCGGAAGCTGGATCCAAACTTGAAAAGCAATTCGAAAACGCAGCTGAATTATATCGCCATATCTATACAATCAACGAATGCCGAACTATGAAAGAATTTCAATACCTTACTCGTCTTCTACAAGATCAATCTGTAGAAACTGACGAAGGATGTTTAATTCCAATCGAAGCTAAGCAACTCTCTCCCGAGAGTCTTCAAAATCCTTCTGATCCAGATGCAACCTATCGTTCGAAGAACGGGAAAGGTGATGTTGGCTACACTGTGAATGTAGTAGAAGTACGTGACCAAAAGAAGAAAGTAGGAATGATTTTAAGTCACGATGTACAGACGAACCTTTATAGTGATGCTCAATTTGGAGAAGAGTTTATTGAGCAAGATCCACTCTCAACGGACATTTCTTGCTTGTCTGCCGATGGTGCATATTATCGTCAAAGTTCCCTTGAAAAGGCTGAAAAAAAAGGAATTGAACTGAACTTCTCTACAATGACAGGAAGAAAGCCAGCCAAGGATAAATTGGGTGTTGATCAATTTCAGATCGACGAGAATGACCATATTACTCAATGTCCTGCAGGACACCAACCGATCTCTTCAATATTTGACTCAGAGAAGCAGGTATATCAGGCGAAATTTTCAAAACAGACCTGTGCCGCTTGCCCTTTTATAGATCAATGCCCTATTCAACAGCAAAAGAAAGCAAACACTGTTCGTTTTACCAAAAACAAATTACAGACTGACACAGTAAGAAGTCATATGAACGGTGATCGACATCGAGAGTTATCTAATTTTAGAGCTGGCATAGAAGGAATAATATCTGCACTTAGGAGGGGATTCAAAATTGACGATATCCCGGTCCTTGGTTTAGTGCGCTCAAAAATATGGGTTCACACCAAAATTTTAGCCTTTAACTTTAAGGCAGTGAGCAAATACAGGGTAAAGACTTCTTAAGGAGAGAATGGTTTTCTTCAGCCAGATCAAAACTTCCAATAAATTGTAAAATAAAGCAATGCAATGTTCGTGAACCCTGCAAAAGTTTTTTAAATGCCTACGTTTTTGGGGTCAAATCAATTTATAAAATATTATAAATAATTTTACCATAAAAACTAAAACCCCTAAAAAAGAAATAACCCAAGCACATTATTGTGTGGGTTATCTTAAATAAATAAGTAGTATTGCCGAATTAACACTGTTATCAAAATAAAAATTAGCACACTAATTAGTATTCCAGTAAAGGTTTTAAAAACTCAAAAGCCTTAATATATCAATAAAAATAGGGATACCAATCACTATGCGAAATGTATCCCTATTTAGTATGTTATTTTAAGTTTTCTCTCACGAAAGTGAACCCGTTATTTGTAGGGTTAAGAATTTTTAGTTAGTCAGTTACTCATCAATAGTAATCCCATTTTGAATTAAAAGTCTTTCCATAAATTGTCCATGATAAATTATACAAACATTGAAATCTGTAACTGACAGGAGTTTAATGTCATTTTTAAATAAACTAAAATTCCATATTTCTGATTTTTCTCCATCAAAGGAAGGACTGACTTTAGTATAAATATAATTTTTAATTGCTGTATTTAATTCTCCATAATACAAAAGTGAATTATCCATAAGATCCCAAGGTTTAGTTTTTAATGAAGGGGTTGAAGAAAAATAATCTCTTCCAACTAATAGTGGATTATCATCTTCGTCATCACCAAGTGGATATGCTACTTCAAATCTGTTAGCCTCATTTAAACAAATATTAAAAACTTTATTCCAGTTGTCGTCGTCACTAATATTATGAATAACAAAATTATTTTTCATATAATCACCTAGTATTGTAAAGTAGGGTCTTCCGGAACTGTAATAACTCCAGGAGATGTAGTTGTTTTTGTTTCTTGCAAATCTGGTGAATTTGTAGTGGTTGTATTCCCTTCGGTATCACTCACATACTCAGGCTTCAAATCATTTGTGTCATATTGATTTAGTTCCTCAGCAGTATAATGGAATAGCATAGCTAATAAAGCAGCAAGTGCAATGAAATCATTTATTAAGACAGTGCTAGATAATGCAGATTGGATTGCTACTGTTGCAACATGGTCTTTAATTACTCTGGTTGTCATAGATATACTAGTCCCAGGTGATCCAATACCTATACTTCCATTTTCTGAACAACCTGTAGCTTCTGAAGTAGAATCAGATGAGATATATTCCGAATCGGTATATATTACTGAAGCACAATTAGGCTATCACCACATGAGTCCATAACTACTTTTTTCTTTACAGAATCATAAATTATAAACACAGTAAGACCTGCTTTTTTGATATTTTACAATATGATAATTTGCTACCTGTTTGTAACCACCAGTTGTTTTCTTCTTATCTACATGAAAATTTGTATGGGAGGCCCAAGGAAACTTCGGCCCAGCCCACCCAGTGTGTACATTGGTCATATAGAATTTTAAATTACCAACAATCTTTGGTCCCCAGGCTAAACCAGCACCCGCAGCACTTGTACTATTTGGTGTAATAAACAGTAAATTAAAACCAATTAATCCAACTAATAAAATTAATAGAACCTTCCTTTTCTTTCTCATTGATAATCCCCATTATTCATAATATTCATAAAAGTATTACAAATTAGTGACAAGAACATTATAATTCACTTACCGTAAATTGAAAACATTTTTTAACATAATATGGAGAATGGATGGGTTGAAAAGTAGAGCTTTAATAAAGAAGTGTAATTTTCAGATTATCAAACCTAAATACACAGGAAATTTAATTATCAAAGCTTGTGATGTTAAGTAATATTGACTATCAGTGTTTTTATCTAATCCAATTGACCTACTCTTTAGAGTAGGGTTATTACATTTGTTAAAATGAATTAGGTATAAGCATCAATAGTGTTAATCGGTATGAGAAATGATATGAGAAATGATATAAGAGTGCCAAAGGGAAAAGTTTGGAGAAATTCGCGAGGTATTATGGAGTGTCTATGGAGGAACTAAAAAAGGCCCTTTCTCTTAATTGTGAACTGCCCCCTGTTAAGTAGACAGTGGAAATAATAAAAAGATTTAAGCGGCTTTAGCTCTATATTCCATAGGGCTAAGGCCGTTTAATCGTTTTTGGTATCTTTCATGATTATAAAAATGGATGTACTCAGTTCCTTCTTCAACTAAACGTTAGTAATAGGTAAGCATTTGAAGTTATCTCCAGCTTTTCCCCTACTCCACAAGGAACGTGCCAGTTTCCAAGCATTCAAAAAGGGAAGATCAACCTTTTTTTTGCTTCAGAACATTTGCTATGCCTAGTCAGAACAAGGCGCTTACGCTTTTCTTATTAAAACCTATTACAAAGACACTATAGCAATAATTGTGTTAGTTTGACCGTCTAAGTTTTTTTAAAATAGGAAAAGCAACCTCTCGATACAATCAACCAACTAAACAAATTTCATTCTATAATTTCGTTGTGTATACTTAAAGAATAAAATTAATACTTCTCGAACACTTTCTATATATGTTATATTGTTACATAAAAGCTTTAAAGCGATAAAGGGGGAGAAGAAATGAGGTATTTAACAGCTGGTGAATCCCATGGTCCACAGCTCACTACTATTATAGAAGGCGTTCCAGCAGGTGTTCCTTTAACAGTTGAGGATATTAATATAGAGTTGGCTCGGAGACAAAAAGGACACGGGCGCGGTAGACGTATGCAAATTGAAAAAGACGAAGTGAAAATAGTAAGTGGGGTACGTCACGGAGTCACACTTGGCTCCCCAATTACCTTGATTGTTGAAAATAACGATTGGAAGCACTGGACATCCATAATGGGTATTGAACCAGTAGAAGACAACGAAACAGAAATGAAACGTAAAGTGACAAGACCAAGACCGGGTCATGCGGATTTAAATGGTGCGATTAAATATGGTCACCGTGACATGAGGAATGTGTTAGAGCGCTCCTCTGCAAGAGAAACGACTGTAAGAGTAGCTGCTGGTGCTGTTGCTAAGAAAATCTTAAGTGAACTAGGAATAAGAGTAGCGGGACAGGTGTTGGAAATCGGTGGAGTTAAAGCCGAGAACACTGACTATGAAAATATCGAGCAGCTACAAACCATAACGGAACAGTCTCCGGTACGATGTTTTGATTCTAAAGCAGAAGCCCTAATGATAGAGGCAATTGATCTAGCCAAGCAAAACGGAGATTCCATTGGTGGCATTGTTGAAGTAGTTGTCGAAGGAGTACCAGTTGGACTCGGAAGCTACGCTCATTATGACCGTAAACTAGATGGAAAGATCGCGGCGGCTGTCATGAGTATCAATGCTTTTAAAGGTGTAGAATTCGGAATTGGATTTAAGGCAGCAAGCATTCCTGGAAGTCTTGTACATGATGAGATACTATGGGATGAACAAAATGGATATTCAAGAAGAACGAATAATTTAGGCGGATTTGAAGGTGGTATGACAACAGGTATGCCAATTGTCGTTAAAGGAGTTATGAAGCCAATTCCTACGCTTTATAAACCATTGAAAAGTGTAGATATTGACACAAAGGAACCTTTTGAAGCAAGCATAGAACGGTCGGATAGTTGTGCAGTGCCAGCAGCAAGTGTAGTTGCTGAAGCCGTTGTGGCTTGGGAGGTTGCCACGGCTGTTATAGATCAATTTGGACAAGACCGTCTAGAATTAATTCAAGAAAATGTCCAGAGGACGAGAGATTGGGCAAGGGAATTTTAATGAAAGAATTGTTAATACGAACTGTATCCAAGGAATATCCTCTACTAATAGGTTCACATATATTTGAGCAAACTGACATGTTAACAAAGATTTTTGAGGGTAAACCCTCTTCCATTTTGGTTTTAACAGATGACAATATTGCGCCTCTTTACTTAGAAAATCTTATTCAATTATTGAGCCCGTATGCACCTGTGTACTCGAAAGTCATTCCAAGTGGTGAAGCTTCAAAATCTATTGATCAATTTTATGAATGTCAAACATTTGCACTCGAAAAGAATTTGGATCGCCATTCCATGATTGTTGCTTTTGGTGGAGGAGTAATTGGCGATTTGGCAGGGTTTGTTGCCGCCACTTTTATGCGAGGAATTAAGTTCATTCAGGTTCCGACTACATTATTGGCCCATGACAGTGCAGTAGGTGGGAAAGTGGCGGTTAATCATCAACTTGGTAAAAATACAATTGGAGCATTTTATCAACCTGAGGCTGTTATCTATGATCTCTCATTCCTTAAGACACTTCCAACGAGTGAATGTCGAGCAGGTTTTGCCGAGCTAATCAAGCACTCTTTAATCTGGGATGAAAATTTCTATCCTTGGCTTAGGGAAAACATCAAAACGATGGAGGATCTAAAAGGAACCATTCTCGAAGATGCGCTAATTCGAGCTATAATGATCAAAGCTACAATTGTCGGGCAAGATGAATTGGAAACTGGAATCAGGGCTTATCTGAATTTTGGTCATACACTTGCACATGCACTAGAAGCTGAGCTTGGTTATGGAAAAATGAGTCATGGTGATGCGGTTGCCATAGGGATGATCTTTGCAATGAAGGTAAGTGAGATGCGGCTTCAAGTTACTCTACCCATAAAAGAACTACAAGACTGGTTTGATTTGCTAGGATTCCCAAGATTTCCGAAGGCTATAACAGCCACATCTGTTCTTCAAAGGATGAAAAAAGATAAAAAAGCGATGAATGGAAACATTCGTATGAGTCTAATGAAAGAAATTGGTAGCTTAACTGTCACAGATGTCGAGGATCATTTGCTTCTAAATTTACTTCAAAAAGAATGTAAGGAGGAATAGAAATGATTCGAGGAATCCGAGGAGCTACAACAGTAGGAAGTAACACCTCTCAAGAAATACTTAATCGAACGGAAGTTTTGCTAAGAGAAATGGTGTTAGCCAATGGTATAGAGCCGGCTGATATTGCATCCATCATCATTTCAGTGACAGATGATGTCAATGCAGATTTTCCTGCAAAAGCAATGAGGAGACTAGTTGGATTTACGTTCGTACCTGTAATGTGTGTCAAGGAGATACCTGTACCTGATTCACTACCTCTTTGCATCAGGGTCATGATGAGCGTTAATACCAATCTTGCCCCACATGAAGTACAACATATTTATCATGAAAGAGCACAAAATTTACGACCAGACTTAAGGTTGACAAATAGAAGCGAATTGTAATACTATTTTAAATAGTTAGAGAAAGTTTTTACAGTTAGAGCTGAGAAGAGTTAAATAGGGTAGACGAGAATGAGTTGAGATAGCTGAGGTTAGTAGAGTAAACAAGCGATGAATTCTACCCAAAGGCTTATTTGTCTTTGGGTTTCTTGTTTTTAATAAAACAGGTAGAAACGTCGCAATAGGGCTTGGCACCGATCAAGATTCCTACATTTCCACCTCTATCTTCCTCATTCTCCTAATCGGAAAATTCGTTAGGAGGAATGAGTTAATGTCCACATACAATGAAGCTGTATTTATTGAAGATGCAGTCTGTTACCGTACAATTCCAATCGTGCATTCTTATTTTGTAGATACCTTAACCCCCATTCAAGTATTCCAAGCCTTTAAAGAAGAAGCTGTTTATTTATTAGAGAGTAATGATGAACAGTCACCATGGTCTAATTATTCTTTTATCGGTCTCAATCCATTTATCACGATCGAAGAAGAGGCAGGAGAGCTACTCATCCTTACAAAACAAAAAGAGATTTTATTTCGAACCAGTGAACTCCAAATGGCCATCCATTTTGTTAAGGAACATTTACTTGTAAAGGATCTCGACTCCTCCATTCCATTTAAAGGAGGAGCAGTCGGATATATCGGCTATGATGCAGTTACGGATATTGAAAATGTTCCCAAGCATAGGAACGATGATCTTAAGCTC
Source organism: Bacillus sp. DJP31 (assembly GCF_049310945.1). Lineage (NCBI taxonomy): Bacteria > Bacillati > Bacillota > Bacilli > Caryophanales > Bacillaceae > Bacillus > Bacillus sp. DJP31. The sequence continues at coordinate 210,320 of NZ_JBMERO010000003.1, forward strand.
AAAAATTATCATTTATTATTCTGTGAAACAATCATTGTATTTTCCCATTCAACAAAAGAAATAACTTTTATTCACTACACTCAGTTAGATGGAAATGAATCGTTAGCTGAGCTGAGAAAGTGTTATAAACTTGCTAATGAGCAACTAGAACAATATTTTAACGAGCTAACCAAACATCCCAACCACCATGAATCATTACTAAATCCTCTTCACTTTGAAGCTGATTTCACAACTGTTAAATCTACCTATCATAAGGATTCCTTCATTGACCATGTCAAAAGAGTCAAAGAATACATTTCGGCAGGTGATGTTTTTCAAACCGTATTGTCACAACGCTTTGAACTTCCAATCACTATTAAAGGTTTTGATCTATTTCGTGTACTTCGATTTGTGAATCCATCGCCTTATCTATTTTATATAAAACTAGATGACTGTGAGATTGTGGGTAGCTCACCAGAAAAATTAATTCAAATTACAAATGGTCATTTAGAAGTCCATCCAATTGCAGGAACGAGGAGACGGGGTAGAACAAAAGAAGAGGATCAAAAACTAGGTGCCGAGCTACTACGAGACGAAAAAGAGCAAGCCGAGCATTATATGCTACTCGATTTAGCAAGAAATGATCTTGGGCGTGTTTCAAAGTACGGTAGCATCAAAGTTCCGATGATTAAGGAACTCCATTACTTCTCTCATGTTATGCATCTCGTATCAAAGGTTACAGGGAGGCTTCGTGAAGAGGTGGATCCAGTTGAGGCACTGCTGTCAGCCTTTCCAGCTGGAACGGTATCAGGAGCACCAAAGATCCGAGCCATGCAAATTATCCAAGAACTTGAACCTGTAGCGAGAAATATATACGCAGGCACAGTTGCTTACATTGGTTTTGATGGAAACATCGACTCTTGCATTGCCATTCGAACTGCCGTCATTAAAGACAAAACGGCTTACGTTCAAGCGGGTGCTGGAATTGTGGCGGATTCAGTTCCAGAACTCGAGTGGAAAGAAACGATTAATAAAGCAAGTGCCGTTATAAAAGCAATTCAATTAGCTGAGAGAACGTTTAGACGAGAGGAGCGAGTAAAGTGTTAAAGGATTACTTGAGTGATTGTATGGAAGGAAAAACACTTACGGAAGCTGAAGCAGAGAGTACTATGAGTGAAATTATGAATGGTTTGGCTACCCCAAGTCAAATAGCAAGCTTGTTATCGGTGCTACGGTTTAGAGGCGAGACAGTAGAGGAGCTTATTGGTTTTACTAAAGCAATGAGGAATCGTATGAGCGCGATTCAATTTGAAAACAGTGATGAGGTCATTGATACGTGTGGAACAGGTGGTGATGGAGTCTCGACGTTTAACATATCAACAGCCTCAGCCATTGTAGCAAGTGCAATCGGGATCAAGGTGGCTAAACATGGAAACCGTGCTGTTTCCTCAAAGAGTGGGAGTGCAGATGTCCTAGAATACTTAGGGATTCCTATTCAGTCCACTCCTGAAGAAGCACGTTGCTCCTTAAAGAAGGACTCGTTGTCTTTTTTGTTTGCACCTATTTATCACGCGGCCATGAAGCATGCCGTAACCCCACGGAAAGAAATCGGTTTCAGAACTGTTTTTAACCTTCTTGGACCACTAGCCAATCCAGCTAGATGTTCGAGGCAAGTGATCGGGGTTTATGATACTAGGTTTGCTGAGAAGATGGCCCAAGCCCTAAGAACATTAGGTTCAAAGCATGTCCTTTTTGTGACAGGGAGAGAGGGCCTAGATGAAATTTCCATAACAACAGACACTGATGTAGTGGAATTAAAAGATGGAGAGATTACTAGGTATTCGATTCACCCGAGAGACTTTAACTTACCTACTGGAGTTTTGAGCGACATTCAAACAAATTCAGTAGAGGAAAGTGCAAGATTGATTGAGAAGGTATTTAGCAATCGTTCAAATGAAAGTGCACGTCATACAGTAATCCTAAATGCAGGTGCAGCCATCTACGTGTCTGGAAGGGCTTCTTCCATTTACGACGGAATCCAAATAGCAAAGGAAGCGCTAGATTCTACTAGAGTTTATCACCACTTTCAATCATTGATTCGTAAGAAGGAGGCACATCGATATGCTTACTAAAATTATTAGCGTAAAGGAAGATGAGATGAAGTTTTTCTCCCTTCCCAAAAAACAATCAGTTACGAACTATTCATTACATCGTGCACTCTCAAAACCAAACCGAAACATAGGTTTGATTGCAGAAGTAAAGAAAGCATCTCCTTCGAAGGGAGTAATTCGAGCGGAATTTCACCCAGTGGAGATAGCAAAAGAATATATGGATTCAAAGGTTGATGCAATTTCAGTGTTAACCGATCGAACATTTTTTCAAGGTTCACTAGACTATCTAACTCAAATAAAACAAATAGTGAATATTCCCGTCTTACGAAAGGATTTTATTGTCGATCGAAGACAAATTTTAGAAAGCAAGCATATAGGGGCAGATGCCATTTTATTAATAGGGGAAGTGTTAGAACCATTAAAATTAAAAGAGTTTTATTTAGAGGCCGAGGAGTTAGGAATAGAGTGCTTAGTAGAGATTCACTCTATTCAAACGGTAGAAGCTCTATTAAAAGAAATCACTCCGAGAATTATTGGAATAAACAATCGTAATTTAGCTACTTTCCAGTCAAGTATTCATCACACGAAAGAAATTGTACCTTACCTACCCTCAACTTGTTTAGTGATTAGTGAAAGCGGCATTCATTCAACAATTGATGTTCAGACTGTAAAGAATTATGGAGCTCATGCTATCTTAGTTGGGGAAGCATTTATGAAAGAGGAAGAACCGAGTGAAGGTATTCGAAAAATGTTTGGAGAGACATCACTTGAAAAGACCATTATTTAAATACTGTGGAAATAGGAACTTTGAAGACTGGTGTCATGTGATTGGGAGTAAAGCAGACTTTATCGGCGTTATTTTTGCTCCAAGTAAACGTAGAGTTACTCCACATCAAGTACTAGAGTGGTCTAAAAAAAAGCCTTTACCTATTGGGAAAAAACTAATTGGGGTTTTTGTTCATTCACCAATTGCCGAAATTTTAGAAGCGGTGAATACAGTCCCGATATCAATTGTTCAGTGTCACGGTCACGAAACACCAGGAGAAATTTTTCAACTAAAAGAAAAAGTAGATCTACCCATTTGGAAAGCCATACACCATGAGGAAAATGCAATAGAAAAGATGAAGTCCTATTACGGTATTGTAGATGGATACGTTGTTGATACAAAATCCACAACTGCATATGGGGGTACTGGAATTCCGTTTAATTGGTCAGCCATTCCGAATTATTTAGAGGAAGCGAATAAACAAGGGGTACCATGTTTTATTGCCGGTGGTGTTAGTCCCGGGAATGTATCTCAGCTAGTAGACTATCTACCAGATGGTATTGACCTAGCATCTGGTATTGAAATAGAGGAAGGAAAAAGTTCCGAGTTAATCAATAAATTAGAGATTGAGGTGGATCGACATGTTAACAACAAGTCCTGATAAGTTTGGCAGATTCGGAGATTTCGGAGGGAAGTTTGTACCAGAAACTTTAATGAATCCTCTTGAAGAGATAGAACAAGCACTTTTAGAGGCGAACTCTGATCCTTCATTCCGTGAAGAATATCTAACTTTACTTAAGGAGTATTCAGGGCGCCCAACTGCGTTAACGTTCGCGGATCACTTAACGAGTGTGATAGGTGGAGCCAAAATTTACTTCAAAAGAGAAGATTTAAATCATACGGGAGCTCATAAAATTAATAATGCCATCGGGCAAGCCTTACTGGCAAAACGTATGGGCAAGAATAAAATAATAGCTGAAACTGGTGCTGGACAACATGGTGTGGCAGCGGCAACGGTCGCAGCAAAGTTTGGGATGGAATGTACTGTTTTTATGGGCGAAGAAGATGTAAAACGTCAAGCGCTTAATGTATTTAGAATGAAGCTTCTTGGAGCTAGGGTTATTCCAGTGAATAGCGGAACTAGAACGCTAAAGGATGCCACAAATGAGGCAATACGATACTGGGTATCTCATTGTGAGGATTATTTTTATATGATTGGATCTGTTGTTGGTCCACACCCTTACCCAAAAATGGTTCGAGACTTTCAGCGAATTATCGGTGATGAAGCGAAGGAGCAGTTTTATTTAAGAGAAGGAAAACTACCAGATACAGTGGTGGCTTGTGTTGGTGGTGGGAGTAATGCTGCTGGGATATTCTATCCTTTTCTAGAGGATCCAGTTGAGCTTATTGGGGTAGAGGCTGCTGGTAAAGGAGTAGATACATCCTATCATGCTGCAACGATAACAAAGGGATCCGTTGGGGTGATTCATGGTTCTCTTACGTATCTTCTCCAAGATGAACATGGGCAAATAACTGAACCGTACTCTATTTCAGCAGGGCTGGATTACCCTGGAGTGGGTCCAGAACATGCTTTTTTTGCCAAGACGAATAGAGTTCAGTATGTAAGTGTAACGGATGAAGAAGCGTTAGAGGCCTTACAAATGGTTACTAGAACAGAAGGGATTCTTCCGGCCATTGAAACTGCTCATGCTCTTTCAAAAGCCATTCAGTTAGCTAAAGAATTAGATTCCTCGCATTCCATTCTTGTTTGTTTATCTGGTCGAGGAGATAAAGATGTTCATACACTCATCGAACGAATGGGGGAAGAAGCTTAATGAATACGTCAATAAAACGTAACATTCCAACTACTAATTTTTTATTTATCCCGTTTATTATGGCTGGGTTCCCGGATGAAGAAACGACGGTTGATCTTGCTGTCTTACTGCAGAATCTAGGGGCTTCAGTAATAGAGCTAGGCGTTCCCTATTCGGATCCACTTGCAGATGGACCAATCATACAAGGTGTTGCTTCAAAGGCTCTTAAAAATGGTATGACTTTAACAAGAGCCATGAATTTAGTTAGCCTTATGAGGAAAAAAGGTGTGCACGTCCCGATAATCCTCTTTACCTATTATAATCCTGTGCTAAAATTAGGGGAAGAATCCTTTTTCGCTTTAATGAAGCAAAACGATATAGATGGATTATTAGTCCCAGACCTACCTTTTGAAGAGAGCATCATGCTACGGAATAAATGTCGGGAAGAAGGATTAACCTATATTTCATTAGTCGCACCTACGTCTGAAGCTAGAATCGAAATGATCGCTAGTGTTGCAGATGGCTTTTTATATTGTGTATCTTCGCTTGGAGTCACAGGTGTGAGACAGGAACTGCATGAAAGTATCAATCCTTTCCTTCTATCAGTCAAAAAACATACAAACATACCGGTTGCAGTAGGATTTGGAATCTCAAATGCAAGCCAAGTAACAGATTTGATACCTGTATGTGATGGTGTTATCGTTGGTAGTGCCCTGTTAGAAAAGTTGAGTGAACTGGAGTCTACCTTACAAAATGATGAAACAAAAGCCGATGCACTAGAAGAGTTCAAAGCTTTTGTACAATCCATTATATTCCCTATTTCGTCTTAAGAGAGGAGTTTACGAAAATGGAGATCAAACAACAATTGATTTCATTAAAGCCATATCAACCTGGTAAGCCAATTGAAGAAGTGAAAAAGCAATATGGCTTAGAAAAAATCGTGAAACTAGCATCAAATGAGAATCCTTTTGGAAGTGCCCTTTCTGTAAAAGAAGCGATTCAAAACAGTGTGGATGAAATGTCATTGTATCCTGATGGATATGCTGCAAATTTAAGGGAAACAGTTTCAAATCATTTAAATGTGTCACAAGACCAATTGATTTTTGGGAATGGCTCTGACGAAATCATTCAAATCATTTGCCGTGCTTTATTATCACCTCAAACGAATACTGTCATGGCTACGCCTACCTTTGGTCAGTACAAGCATAATGCTATCATCGAGGGTGCTGAAGTAAGAGAAGTAGGGTTACTAGATGGAAAACATGATTTAGAGGGAATGCTTGAACAAATTGATTTATATACAAGAGTTGTGTGGGTATGTAATCCGAACAATCCAACTGGTACATACGTTGGGAAAGAAGCTTTGCTTTCTTTTGTCAAAGAAGTTCCATCCACTACTTTGATTGTAATTGACGAGGCTTACTATGAATATGTAAAAGCGGATGATTATCTAGAAACGTTGGGTTTACTAGATAGGTTCCCAAACGTCTTGATTCTACGTACCTTTTCGAAAATCTATGGATTAGCGAGTTTACGAATAGGATATGGAGTCGGTAATGAAGAATTTATCCAACAAATAGAGCCAGTTCGTGAACCATTTAACACATCACGGTTTGCTCAAGCAGCAGCGATTGCAGCAATTAAAGACCAAGAATTTGTTGATAACTGTAAAGAAAAAAATCGCGAAGGCTTACAACAATATGAAGAGTTTTGCAGGCAACATAACTTAACTTATTATCCGTCACAATGTAATTTCATCCTTATTGATTTTGAAACGTTTGACGGAAATGAAGTGTTTCAATATTTATTAGAGCGTGGGTATATCGTCCGTTCAGGAAATGCCCTTGGGTTCCCGACCTGTATCAGGATTACAGTGGGCAAAACTGAAGATAACGATGGAATTATTGCTCTACTAACGGAAATGCTAAAAGCTAACTATCAAGTTTCCTAAAGTGTGATTTTTAGGTAGGTTAAAAAAGCCTACCTTTTTGTCTACAATTTTATAAAAGAAGAGGTGATTACATGATGAAAAGAGTATTGATTATTGGACTAGGGTTAATAGGCGGATCGATAGGACTCGCGATTAAAAGGACAAAAGATGTTAAAATTGTTGGGTATGATATAGGAACGGACCAGGCAAAGCTAGCTCATTCCCTTCATGTAATTGATGAAATTTGTATAAACTTACAGCAGGAAATAGGTTTAGCAGATTTTATCATTCTGTCAACACCAGTCACACAAACAGAGCAACTTCTTATCGAAATGTCTAAGCTAGTTTTAAAAAAAGGGGCAATTATCACGGATGTAGGCAGTACAAAACAGCAGATTGTACAACAAAGTTCTCTAATCAGACAGGAAGAAGTGTACTTTATTGGTGGGCATCCTATGGCTGGTTCACATAAGTCAGGAGTAGGTTCGTCCAAAGCTCACTTGTTTGAAAATGCTTTTTATATTTTAACACCGGGAGAGCAAACACCTAAGCATGTGATCGATTCATTAAAGGATCTTTTGACTGGAACAAAGGCGAATTTTATCGAGATGACAGCAGCAGAGCATGATCAAGTCGCAGGTTTAATTAGCCATTTCCCACATATTATCGCAGCGAGTTTGGTACATAATGTAGCTCATTATGAAAGTGAGCATCGTGATATAAGTCGACTTGCAGCAGGTGGTTTTCGAGATATTACGAGAATAGCATCCTCTAGTCCATTGATGTGGAGAGATATTCTCATCCATAACCGTCTTCCTTTATTAGAGCTGTTTGATCAATGGATGAAAGAGATGAGTTCTGTTCGTGAAATGATAGACGCTGTTGATTCAGATCAAATATTTCAGTATTTTGAAAAGGCAAAGTCCTTTCGGGACGGCTTGCCAAGTAAGTCAAAAGGCGCTATACCTTCTTTTTATGATTTATTTGTAGATGTTCCTGATTTTCCAGGGGTTATTTCCGAGGTAACTGGGATTTTAGCTATACATAGCATTAGTATTACGAATATAAGAATCATTGAGGCTAGAGAAGATATATTCGGTGTACTTCGTCTAAGTTTTCAATCAGAAGAAGACCGTACAAAAGCTAGACTTTGTTTAGAAGAACAAACATATGAAACATATGTCACTAGTTAAGGAGGGGGTTTATAAAGATGAGAACCATGAGCTACTTTAGGCGTCCACTCAAAGGTCATATACAAGTGCCTGGTGATAAATCTATTTCACATCGTGCTGTTATGCTAGGAGCTGTTGCAGATGGGGTGACAACGGTTGAGCATTTCCTTCCGGGTGAAGATTGTTTAAGCACCATCTCTTGCTTTGAAAAAATGGGGATTACTATTCATAGAAACGGTGAAAATGTAACGGTCGATGGTTCAGGCTGGAATGGTCTTTTGGAACCTAAAGAAATTCTAGATGTTGGAAATTCAGGAACTACAACAAGATTACTACTTGGTATTTTAGCAGGTCTGCCTCTCCATGCTTGTCTTATTGGAGATGAGTCAATTAGTATGCGTCCCATGAAAAGAGTCACGAATCCGCTAAGAAAAATGGGAGCGAAAATTGATGGAAGAGAGGATGGGCAATTTACACCGATAGCCAGTAGAGGTGGATCACTCCAAGGAATTGATTTTCATTCGCCTGTCGCAAGTGCTCAAGTTAAATCTGCTATCTTGCTAGCGGGTCTGAATGCCAACGGGAAAACAACTGTAACTGAGCCACATCAATCTAGAGACCATACCGAAAGAATGCTCCAAGCCTTTGGGGTGACAATCGAAGTGGAAGGCAATACAATTTCTTTATCTGGTGGTCAACAGCTTACAGCAACTTCTATTTATGTGCCAGGTGATATCTCATCTGCTGCATTCTTGTTAGTAGCTGGTGCGATCGTGCCAAATAGTGAAATAGTAGTAAAGAATGTTGGAATCAACCCTTCTCGAACAGGGATTATTGATGTATTGCAACAGATGGGTGCAACGATTTCCATTCAAAATAAAAGAGAAAAAAACTTTGAACCTTTTGCCGACCTACATATCTCCACTTCGAATTTAAATGGAATTGAGATTGGTGGAGAGTTAATACCTCGCCTAATCGACGAGATTCCAATCATTGCTCTTTTGGCAACTCAGGCTCAAGGTACTACCATAATTAAAGATGCAAGTGAGCTAAAGGTAAAAGAAACGAACCGAATCGATACAGTTGTTAAGGAATTATCTAAACTTGGTGCCAATATCATTGCAACTGAAGATGGAATGATTATAAAAGGGAAGTCATCCCTTCATGCAGCAGCTGTTCAAAGCCATGGTGATCATCGGATCGGCATGATGCTTTCAATTGCCTCTTTTGTTGCTAATGGCGAAATGTCAATTGAAGATACAGAAGCAATCGCAGTGTCATATCCTAGTTTTTTTGAACATATTGAATCACTTATTATGAAATAACAAGGTACTGCTGAGTTGATTACTCGGTAGTCTTTTTTTGTCCCACATGCGAATAGAGTATTTGAGCAATTTTTTTTCCAATACTACCAAAAGACTTATTAAATGCATACTTTCCTTCTGAGTTTCATAGCTTGTCTTAAGAGTTATTTTATTAACTAGTTAAGCCAAGTGGGAGGTTTACACGCTATGCAGTATGTGATTGACCGAGCTAACCTAATGAAAGATCGAGATATTGAAAGATGCTCATTTTCTATAAAGAACAATAAGTTTGATTATATTCGGGCTCATATGGATAATATGAGCTTGTTGAAAATGGATGCTTCTCCTTATTTACTTACCCCGGGCCATGTCATGCTAGACTTCAAAATTGAAAAACTTACCTCATTTTCTGCCTTTAAGGAGCGTATGAAGGAGCTAATTGGTAATGGATGTACAACGGTCTTGATAAGTGTAACTGTACACTATGAAACTGAATTGGTATCTGTATATAAAAAAATTCAGCATCTGATGATTAATAGTCCGATAGATTACTGTATTGGCGTTAGGATTCCGTTTCGTGTCATGACTCCAGACTTCATTAGGCAGTGTAAACGATTAAAAATACCTGTTGTATTTATTGAAGCGCGTGAACACGATATGTATAAAATGGCTTGGACATGGATTAGAGATGCATTGTATCCATACTACCTTCCAATTGTTCCGTTATGGAGTCAAGGTTATTCTAAAGGGAAAGTCAAAAAACTGACAGAAGAATGGAAAGAACTTTTAAATAGACAAGGAATTCCTACGATCCCTTTTTGTCCGAGTGTTGATGCCCCTCTTTCACTAAATGTTTTAAGGAAAATTGGCATTTCTCCACTAAAAGGTGAAATACGAATTGGTGCGGACGTGGATTATAATTTGTATGCACAAAAGAGCAGGGAAGTTGCGAATGTAGGAGAAGTTAACTATGATATGAATAAACCAATTATTACTGTCCATAACGGTCGGTGTATTAGAGCGGGAGACAAGATCTTTATTAATCCGGGATTTGGTAGTCAGGTTTGTATAAAAGTACCTGGATTTTTCGCTTCAACTTTTTAGGAAATAAATCTACCGTGACAAAGAGAAACATTTTGATACAGACTATGATGAAATGGACTTAATCACTATATATTACTGTAAATAGAGGGAGCACTATGAAAACGATAGAAAAAGCAATTGAATTAGTTGAATTCGGAGAAGTTGAAAAAGGGTTAGCTCAATTAGCCAGTTTATTACCGAGTGCAAATGATAGTGAAAAATACTCAATCGCAGAGGTATATTATCAATTTGGTTTTCTAGAGGAAGCAAAGAAGTTACTACTCTCTCTTTTAGCCGACTTTCCACATGAGAGTGAACTTATACTCCTTCTAACTGAGGTTTATATTGACTTAGATGAGGAAGAACATGCTACCCTGCTATTGGACCAAATCGATAAAAGTGACGCTGAATATCCTAGAGCCTTAGTATTACTTGCTGATCTATATCAAATGCAAGGGCTTGATGAAGTCGCAGAGCAGAAGTTATTAGAAGCAAAGTCCTTGCTTCCTGATCATCCTATTGTTCTTTTTGCTTTAGGCGAATTTTATTCTGGAAGAGGAAATTATAAACAAAGTATTCCTTACTATGAGGAGGTCATGAAAACACAAGACAAGGTTGGAGATATAGATGTTTACCTGCGTTTAGCAGAAAGCTATGCGGCTACAGGGCTTTTTGAAGAAGCCTTTACATATTATGAAAAGGGTTTGAAGGATAAGAAGGAAATAGATAGTTTATTTGGCTACGCTTGTGCGGCTTTCCAAGCTGAACAGTTCAAGACAGCTATTAATAAATTAGTAGAGCTTAAGGAAATAGATCCAGCCTATAGTCCTCTTTATCTAGTCCTTGCAAAAGCCTACGAAGCAGAAGAATTGATGGATGAGGCAGAGAAAGCTGTACTAGAAGGATTTCAAGTGGATGAGTTCAACAAAGAATTGTATATTTACGGTGGCAGATTAGCCATGAAAATGAGCCAGCCATCAAAAGGAAAACAACTGCTAGAAAAAGCGTTCGAGCTTGATCATGAATCATTAGAGGCAACATTTCTTCTAACAAGGATCTATATGAGTGAGGGTAACTATGAAAAAGTAGAACAATTCGTGGAAAAAGCCATGGAAAATGGAGACGAAGATCCACAAATGATCTGGGATCTAGCTACTGCAAAGAAGGAATTAGAACAATATTCGGATGCATTAAAACAGTACCATGCTGCATATACTTTTTTTAAAGATCAACCGGAATTCCTTGAAGAATACGGATATTTTCTCTTGGAAGAAGGATTAAAACAAGAAGCGTTAGAACGATTTAAAGACCTACTTCAATTGGATAAGACAAGAATCGACATTGAAGGTCTGATTTTGGAGCATGAAAGCGTAGAATGAAGTGAAGGATTTTTATCATTTGTGTTGAATTTTAGTTATTGAGTGGTGATGCCTTCATCTCAATCGACAGCAGAGGAGGGACAATAATGGCAACCCCTGTATCTGTAAATGAAAAAAAAGAATTTATTCGTTGGTTTCTAAATAATTATCAGCTTAAACGAAGAGAGTGCGTATGGATTTTAAATTATTTAATGAGTCATGATCAATTGATGAATAAGGTGCACTTTGTTGAGCAAGCACAATATTGTCCGAAGGGAATCATCATGTCAACTCATTGTGTAGATGATGTTCCGTTTCGTTTTTACAAAGAGAATGTGATGACCACTGATGCTGAAAAGTCTTTTCATGATATCCGGTTAAATCGTGATGAAGATATATATATTCAATTAAACTTTCGGGAATCCTACCATTCTTCTCACTTTGTGCTGGTTCTTGAAGAAAATCCATTTATGCCAAAACACTTGCAAATTAATGAAAAAGACAAGCAATTGGCTGAAAAATTTCTTGAAGAATCCATATTCTCCTTTCAACGGGATAAACTTTTACTATTGATTGATGATGCCCTTGATCAACAAAATCAAGATGAATTTTTAAGATTAACAGGATTATTAAAAAGATTAACTTAACATCTTGCTTACGAGCAGGATGTTGTTTTTTATTTTGTGGATCAAAAAAGAATTTTTTGTGAACATTATGTGCAAATTTATTATATTGAAATGTTTAAGCCTGATTCATGGATGAAAAAGAGAAAAAAATATGGTTAAATGAAGATAAGACTTTATAAGGAGGTCATACAGGTGAAGTGGATGACAACCGACATGGATCTATACCTACAGTCAAAGGAATATGTTGATACAGCAATTATTCCGCTACTTTCTATTTCATTGGACCAACAACTAAAAAACACTGTTCTTAATGGGGAATTTATAGAAAAAGTAGGTAGTGAAATAGAAAGGCAATTCAAAGGTAGAATGTTTTTACTTCCTTCATTTACTTATTTAAATAGCAAGCTTGAAAGTGAGTTTATTAGGTTAATGGAATGGAAGGAACATTTAGTTGGTCAAGGCTTTAAGCATATTCTTTTTTTGACGAGCGAGGCAGAATGGCAACAGTACTCTGAAAAACTAGGAGAATCTTTAATTTGGTTACAAGCTATACCATTGGAGCATTTAGATAGCCATATCAAACAGCAAATTATGACTGATCAAGTTCAACACCTGGTGCCACTAATACTAGCAGCATGGAGAGGTTAGAAATATTATACATATTGCAACATTAATATGAAAATGATATTATTGACCTTCTTTTAATATTGATATATCATGAGTATGTCCTAGTTTTATAAGTATTAAAGTATGTTCGAACGGACTTAGTTTCGTGATTAAGGGGGGAAAATGATGAGTGAGAAAAAACATCGGGTTTCAAGACGTCAATTCTTAAACTATACCCTTACTGGTGTTGGTGGATTTATGGCTGCGGGTATGTTGATGCCTATGGTTCGTTTTGCTTTAGACCCAGTTATTCGTCCTGCAACAGAGCAAGAGTTATTACCTGTTGCAGATGTTAAAGATATTACAACAGAACCTAAACGATTCGACTTTAAAGTTAATCAAGTGGATGCTTGGTATGAATCTGAAGAAATTAAATCTGCATGGGTGTATAAAGATGGCGATAAAATTGTTGCATTATCACCTGTTTGTAAGCATCTTGGCTGTACGGTCAACTGGAATTCAGATCCTGCAAACCCAAACCAATTTTTCTGTCCATGCCATTATGGCAGATATGAAAAAAATGGTATGAACGTTAAAGGAACACCACCTATAGCACCATTAGATGTTTTTGATTCAAAAGTGGAAGACGGAAAACTATACTTAGGTAAAGCTAAGCCAAAAGGGGGGGCGTAATAGATGTTAAACAAAATTTATGATTGGGTAGATGAACGTTTAGATATTACGCCAATGTGGCGTGATATTGCGGACCATGAGGTTCCAGAACACGTTAACCCTGCTCATCACTTCTCTGCATTTGTTTATTGTTTCGGAGGACTTACCTTCTTTGTTACAGTCATTCAAATTCTGTCAGGTATGTTTTTAACGATGTATTATGTACCAGATATTAAGAATGCATGGGAATCAGTTTACTATTTACAAAATGAAGTAGCATTCGGTGTTATTGTCCGTGGTATGCATCACTGGGGAGCAAGTTTGGTTATTGTCATGTTGTTCCTACATACGTTACGTGTGTTTTTCCAAGGAGCATATAAGAAGCCACGTGAATTAAACTGGGTAGTCGGAGTTTTAATTTTCTTCGTAATGCTTGGTTTAGGTTTTACGGGTTACCTACTTCCATGGGATATGAAAGCATTATTTGCTACTAAAGTTGGCTTGCAAATTGCCGAGGCTACACCATTTATTGGAACAGCTGTTAAAACATTATTAGCCGGTCATCCCGAAATCGTTGGTGCACAAACACTAACTCGATTCTTTGCTATTCATGTATTCTTCCTTCCTGGAGCACTACTTGGATTAATGGGTGCTCACTTTATTATGATTCGTAAACAAGGTATCTCAGGACCACTATAAAATAAAGAACATATACAAATGAACAAAGACAAAATGATGCGATTATGTACTTAAAGAGGTTCGAAGTTTATAATTTTATGAAATTTTTTCTGCACATCAATAAAGGAACAAAATTTCGGGCAATTAGAAGCTAGAAGGTCGAGAAAGCGAAGCGAGCGAAGACCGGAGTGTATCATACATACATGAGGATCTGAGTGAGAGAGCTGACGAAGAGATTCGACGTTTATAATTTCATGAAATTTTTTCTACCTTACAAAAGGAGGGGAACTGAATGCATCGTGGAAAAGGCATGAAATTCGTTGGAGATTCGCGTGTACCTGCTGAGCGTAAAGCGAATATTCCAAAAGACTATTCAGAGTTTCCAGGAAAAACAGAAGCATTTTGGCCGAACTTTCTACTGAAAGAATGGTTAGTAGGTTCAGTCTTTCTAATTGGATACCTTGCTTTAACTGTTGCGCATCCATCACCACTTGAACGTGTGGCTGATCCAACAGATACAGGTTATATACCTCTACCTGACTGGTATTTCTTATTCCTATACCAACTTTTAAAGTATGAATTTGCTGCAGGACAATTTACTGTTGTTGGAGCATTTATCATGCCAGGTATAGCATTTGGTGCATTAATGCTGGCGCCATTTTTGGACCGTGGGCCAGAACGTAGACCTACTAAGCGTCCAGTTGCTGTTGGAATGATGCTTCTTGGTGTTGCTGCAACAATCTTCTTAACTTGGGAATCAGTTGTGTCTCATGACTGGGAAGCAGCGGCGGAACAAGGTAAAATTGTTCAAGAGGTACCAATTGATACGGACGCAGAAGGTTACGCAATTATGGAGGCTAACACTTGTTTATCCTGTCATGGTGCGAACTTAGCGGGAAATCCAAACGTTGCACCTGGACTAATTGGAACTGGTTTATCTGCAGAAGAAGTTGCAGATATCGCTAAGAACGGGCAAGGTACGATGCCTGCTGGTGTCTTTAAAGGTACTGACGAAGAATTGCAAAAGCTTGCTGAATATGTAGCAAACGATGGAGAAGCTGCAGGTGAAAGCGAAGAAGCTTCAGAATAATAAGGATCGATTGAAAGCTGACGTAATACGTCAGCTTTTTTTTAGAGATAAAAAATTGATAGTTTGGAAAAGGAGTGAATGTAGTTGATACGAATGTTTCAACTTTTTTTAGCTCAACGTTGGGTATTATGGACGCTGTTACTTGTTAATATTGCCGGGACTATATATGGATATGAATGGTATGGATACCAACTGGCAGAGACCCCGTCTATCTTTCTTATTTTCGTTCCGGATAGCCCCACCGCAAGTTTGTTTTTCGTATTTGTCTTACTTGCGTTCTTATTTAAAACCAATTGGCCTCTATTTGAAGCTCTGGCTATTGTGACGTTGTTTAAATACGGAGTATGGGCAGTTGTAATGAACCTTATGGTTTTATCAATTCATGGTTCACTTTCATGGCAAGGGTATATGCTGATTTTCTCTCATGGAGCAATGGCCGTTCAAGGTTTACTGTTTTCACCCTATTATCGGATGAAGCCGTGGCACTTAATCATTGCCGCCATTTGGACCTTACATAACGATATCATTGATTACGTATTCTTTATGTATCCGAAGTATCGATTAGATGAATACATTCCATATATTGGATACTTCACCTTCTGGCTAAGCATCTTCTCCTTACTAATTACCTATTTACTGTGCATTCGAAAAAATAGAAGGCAATTAACGTTCTAATGGTCTACTCTTGTCCACATCCTCATACAATTTTAGTAGTAAGAGGAGGGACAAGTATGAGTAGATGGATTATTATTTTTGCTATTATTTTAATTTGTTGGAAGCCTACAATTGGACTAGCAGAACATACAGATGATTGGAAACAGCTTGATGTTATTACAGATCAAGCCCTTCAACTTGTGAAGCATCAAAAATATGAGGATGCTAAAAAACTACTATCCTATTTCTCAAAACAGTTTTCGAAGGTCAATATACATGAAAAGTCTTTTTCTATGGATGAGATTCGAATTATTAATGCGACGTACGAAGAGGCACAAATGGCCTTAGATTCTGAGTCGTTGTCACTTGAAGAACGTATCCAAGTAGTTACGAAATTCAGACTGGTAGTCGATGCAGTTAACTCTGAGTATCAACCTCTATGGACAGAGATGGAAACCTCCGTCATGACAACCTTTCAGACGATGAAGGAAGCTGTTGGCACTGGTGACAATCAAACATTTGAGCAACAGCTAACTATCTTCTTAGGGAAATATGAAATTATTTATCCAAGTGTTAGACTCGATTTAGAATCTACCCAATCACAACTGATTGACACATATGTCACTTTTCTTGATGAATCTCGTAAACAAATGATGGTACATGAATCAAGAATGGATCATATGCAAGTAATGGAAAATGAGCTAACACTTATGTTCAAACAGATGAAGAAAGATGATGCGGATCCCTCACTTATTTGGGTGATGATATCAACTGGTAGTATCATTATTCTTACATTATCTTATGTTGGTTGGAGAAAGTATAAGGGTGACAAGGAAAAGCAAGCTTCTAAAAGAAGGCTGAATGATTGACACCCATTACTCTCTTGCTTACAATAAAGGTAGTAAATGTTTAATGGAGGATGAAAAAATGGGATTTATAGTTTATTTTGTATTAATTCTTATCATTCCATTATGGGCTCAAATGAAAGTAAAAGGTGCTTATAAAAAGTATTCTAAGGTTGCAACTTCATCTGGAATGACAGGTGCGCAGGTTGCAAGAAAAATACTAGATGATAATGGATTATATGACGTGCGTATTGAAGAGACACCTGGTGTGCTTTCTGATCACTATGACCCAAGGTCTAAAACAGTTCGTTTATCTACTAATAACTATTACGGTAACTCAATTGCGGGAGCTGCAGTTGCTGCCCATGAGGTTGGACACGCGATGCAGGATCAGCAGGAATATGCCTTTTTAAAATTCCGACATGCCCTAGTCCCTGTTGCGAATATTGGTTCGAATTTTTCTTGGATCTTGATTTTAATTGGTATTTTTTCAAGCTTATCAGGACTAGTGCTTCTTGGAATAGTATTCATGTCAGCAGCAGTTGTCTTTCAACTTGTTACATTACCTGTAGAATTCGACGCATCTAACCGAGCAATGAACGAAATCGTTACTGCAGGTATTATCCGAAATGATGAAGAGCGTGAAACGCGTAAAGTGTTAAATGCTGCGGCATTAACCTACGTAGCAGCTGCCTTGGTAGCCGTGCTTGAATTAGTTCGTTTGGTGCTAATCTATACGGGAATGAAAAGCGAAGATTAATAAAAATAAAAAACCCTACTTGAGCCATCAAGTAGGGTTTTTTTTAGTCTCGTAAGGGTTTTCTATTTTCATCGTGTGTAAAACCTTCGCCAAGTACATCATGAACATCCGTGACTGCCACAAATGCATGTGGATCTACAAATATAATGATGTTCTTTAATTTCACAATTTCATTTCGACCCACTACACAATAAAGGACATCTCTATCTTGTTTTGTAAATGAACCTTGTCCTCTTAAAATGGTTACTCCACGTTCCATATCCTTTAATATTTTATCGGCAATTTCATCATTCTTCTCAGATATGATGGTGGCACCTTTAGCTGCATAGGCACCCTCTTGCATAAAATCAATTACTTTTGCACCGATGAATACAACAACAAGTGTATACATTCCCTGGCGTAAAGATAAATAAGTAATAATTGAAAGTCCAATTACGCATACATCAAACAAAAACATCGTTTTACCCATACTCCAGCCAATATACTTATGGGCGAGGCGAGCAATAATATCTACTCCTCCAGTGGTCCCGCCATAACGAAAAATAATTCCTAGGCCCACACCAATAAAAAGACCTGCCAATATAGCCACAAGTGTCATATCATCTTCTAGTGGAATACTTACTGGATAACGTTGAAAGATCCACAAGAACGCTGACAAGCTAAAAGTACCAATCATCGTATATATGAAAGATATTCGCCCGAGAATTTTCCAACCTAGAAAGAATAGAGGTATATTAAGTAAGAGATTTGTAATGGATGGATCAAAACCAAATTTGAAAAAGAGTAAAAGAGTAATACCTGTAAAGCCACCCTCGGCCAAATGATGCTGCATATTGAAATTGACTAGACCGAAGGAAAAAATCGCTGCTCCTAAAAGGATGAAGAGAATATTTACTATTTTAATGCGACCAAACATGTTGCACCTTCCTGATTCTATGTAATTTAGTATTGGTTGTCGAATAATTATAGTTGATAAGAGAAATAGTAGCAATTTAAGTAGGTTTCAGTTTTAATATTTGTCAAACTCAGTTGTTTTAGCTAACATGGAAGAAGAAAATATGAGGTGAGTAAGATGGCTAAATCTTTACAAGAAATCCAAAAAGAAGTGGATACCTATATTGGGCAGTTCAAAGAAGGATATTTTAGCCCCTTAGCCATGCTAGCAAGGTTAACAGAGGAACTTGGGGAGCTAGCTCGTGAGGTTAACCATTATTATGGAGAAAAACCGAAAAAAACGTCAGAAGAAGAAAAATCGATGGAACAAGAGATTGGAGATATGCTGTTTGTTTTAACTTGTCTCGCTAATTCGTTAAATATTGATCTAGAGGAATCTCATAACCTTGTTATGAATAAATTTATGACTCGTGATAAAGACCGTTGGACGAAAAAAGAGTAATGGGAGTGTAAAGGTAATGAATGAAATAAAAATAGTCATTGCAGGCCCAAGGGGAAGAATGGGAAGAGAGGCACTTAATCTTATTCACATGACGGAACACTTCACCTTAATAGGAGCGATAGATCGAAAGAATGGTGGAAAAAAAGTTTCCGATATTGAAGGGTTACCACATATAGAAGCCCCCATTTTTGATAATATTGAGACATGCTTACAAACCATTAAACCTGATGTGCTTTTAGATTTAACAACCCCAGAGATAGGGCGCTTACATACAAAAACAGCATTAAACTATGGAGTACGTCCTGTCGTCGGGACTACAGGGTTCACAGCAGCTGACTTAGAAGAACTACAAGATATTGCTCAGCAAAAAGAATTAGGGGCCATTATAGCACCAAACTTTGCAATTGGTGCTGTGTTAATGATGAAGTTCTCCCAAATGGCAGCAAAATATTTTTCTGATGTTGAAATTATCGAATTGCATCATGATCAAAAGCTTGATGCACCAAGTGGGACTGGGATTAAAACGGCCGAGATGATTGCAGCAGTTAGGAAGCCCAAAAAACAAGGTCATCCAGAAGAAGTGGAACATTTAAAAGGAGCAAGAGGAGCCGATTTTGAGGGGATTCGGTTACATAGCATTCGGTTACCAGGTATGATTGCCCATCAGGAAGTGTTATTTGGAGGAGATGGTCAAACTCTCTCTATTAAACATGACTCATATAACCGTGCATCCTTTATGTCTGGAGTGAAACTTTCAATCGAAACTGTAATGAAGCTTGATTTATTAGTATATGGATTAGAAAATATAATGGAATAGGGGAAAAAATATGAACATTGCTTTGATTGCTCATGACAAAAAGAAACCAGATTTAGTTCAATTTTCGATTGCTTATAAAAGTATACTTGAAAAGCATGTGCTTTTTGCTACTGGAACGACTGGCCTTAGAATTATGGAAGCAACAGGGTTACCGATTACAAGATTTAAGTCAGGACCACTTGGGGGAGATCAAGAGATAGGGTCTCTTATTGCTAAAAATAAAATGGATGCTGTCTTTTTCTTTCGAGACCCATTATCCTCTCAGCCTCATGAGCCAGATGTAACAGCACTTATTCGCCTTTGTGATGTTTATAGTATTCCTTTAGCGACGAATATGGGAACAGCTGAAATTCTCATTCATGGTTTAGAAAGAGGAGATTTCACGTGGAGGAATATTATCCATGACCAGCAAAAATCAGATAACTCCTAGGTCATTAGACGTTTTAGCCTTCGGTGCTCACGCTGATGACGTTGAAATAGGAATGGCAGGAACGATTGCGAAATATACATTAAAGGGATGGGATTTTGGCATTTGTGATTTAACAGAGGCGGAACTCTCTTCAAATGGAACGGTACAAAGACGGCATAAGGAAGCTGCTATTGCGGGTAATATACTTGGAATCCGGGTGAGAGAGAATCTAGGTCTTCCAGATCGTGGTCTATTCAAAAATGATGAATACATCCGTAAAATTACTTATATCATTCGTAAATATCGTCCTTCTATTGTATTTCTTCCGTATGAAAAAGATCGTCATCCTGACCATGGGAATTGTACCGTCCTTGTTGAAGAGGCCATATTTTCAGCAGGAATTAAGAAGTACGAAGTAAACGATCAGTTAGCTCAACACAAGGTTTTAAAGGTGTTTTATTATTTTATAAATGGATACCATAAGCCGACCTTTTGGATTGATATTAGCGAGACCATTGAAATAAAGCTAAAAAGCTTACAAGCCTATGAAAGTCAATTTTTAAAAACAATAGAGAGTGTGGAAACACCGCTCGTGAATGGCTATATAGAGAAGGTATCAAGTCGAGAGAGAATGAATGGTACAGAAGCTGGAGTAGAGTATGCGGAAGGCTTTATAAGTAAGAAACCACTCCTTTTAGGGGAAGGTTTGTTAGGGGAGAAGAGATGAAGCTAAAAATTGGGATTACTTGCTATCCGACTTTAGGTGGATCTGGTGTAATAGCGACAGAGCTAGGAAAGCTTTTGGCTGAAAGAGGACATGAAATCCATTTTATTTCTTCAAGTTTACCATTTAGACTAAATAAGGTGTATTGCAATATTTACTTCCATGAAGTTCAAGTGAATCAATACTCTGTTTTTCAATATCCTCCTTATGACCTTGCGTTAGCCAGCAAGATGGCAGAGCTCATAGACCGTGAAGAATTAGATCTATTACACGTCCATTATGCTGTGCCACATGCGGTATGTGCAGTATTGGCTAGTCAAATGGCCAAACGTGATGTGAAGATTGTCACAACACTTCATGGAACAGATATAACGGTATTAGGATATGATCCTTCTATGAGTGAATTAGTTCGGTTTGGAATAGAAAAATCAGATGCTGTAACAGCTGTTTCAAAACAGTTAATTCAGCAAACGTATGACATGCTAGAAATAGATAAAGATATTACACCAGTCTATAATTTTGTTGACGAACGAGTTTACTTTAAAAGAGATGTTTCCACTCTAAAAACGGAGTATGGTATTTTACCAGAAGAGAAGACGATCATTCATGTATCAAATTTTAGGCAAGTAAAAAGGGTTCCGGATGTTATCTTAGCCTTTGAAAAAATTCAAAATCATGTCCCAGCAAAACTGTTGCTCGTGGGAGATGGTCCAGAGTTAACGGCTGTAAATAGGTTAGTAAGGGAAAAAAACTTAACGGGAAAAGTTTTATTCTTAGGTAAGCAAGATAACGTTGAAGAGCTTTATTCTATAAGTGATCTGACTCTACTTTTATCCGAGAAAGAAAGCTTTGGTTTAGTGTTATTAGAAGCAATGGCATGTGGTGTTCCATGTATTGGCACTAGAGTTGGTGGAATTCCAGAGGTTATTGTAGATGGAGAAACGGGTTATCTATGTGAACTAGGAAATGTAGATGAAATCTCTGATAAAGCGATCTCGATATTAACTGACGCCAATTTACATGAAAGAATGGCAATTAATGCATTAAGCTGGATACGTGAAAAGTTTAACTCAGCAAATATTGTCCAACAATATGAAGATATTTATTTCGATACATTAAAAAAGTAGTGGATGTGGTTAACATGGATCCTATTTTCACAAAACCAATGGAAATAATTAATACCTTGCAAATTCAAGGGTATCAAGCGTTTTTTGTAGGGGGAGCAGTTCGAGACTCACTACTGGGTCGAAAAATTGGTGATGTTGATATCGCCACTTCAGCAACACCTATCGAAGTAATTGCACACTTTCCTAAGACCATACCAGTTGGGATTCAACATGGTACAATTATCGTTATGTTGGATGGAGTAGGTTATGAGGTAACTACATTTCGTAAAGATGAGGAGTACCTTGACCATAGAAGACCTACTAGTGTAACCTTTATTGACTCCTTATCCGAGGATCTAAAAAGACGTGACTTTACAATGAATGCCATTGCGATGGATTGTGATGGCCATTTATTTGATCCATTTGGCGGGCAAGAAGCTATTAAAATGAAAATTATTCAAACGGTTGGAACACCTGCCGATCGTTTCAAAGAGGATGCGCTTCGGATGCTGAGAGCCATTCGCTTTCATAGTCAGTTTTCCTTTACGATTGAACAAAAAACGAAGGAAGCCATTCGTTTACAAGCTCATTTGCTCAAACATGTCTCGATAGAAAGAATAACAACTGAGTTCGAGAAAATTCTGTCGGGACCTTCATGCCATTCAGCTTTGAAAGTAGTAGGGGAATGTGGTCTAGGTGCAAGTATTGAAAATTTGGCAACATATGAGGAAACACTACAAGAGTGGGAGAACATTGATTATACTGCTTTGCAATCTAATTCGGAACGTTGGTCCTTGTTCTCCTACCTTTTAAAAGTGAAGGATGTTGAATCTTTTCTAATGAGCTGGAAGTTACCTAGGAAAACAATAAGGGATGCAGTAAAAATCGTTGCTGGTCTAAAGACAGTAATAGAGAGTGGTTGGACACCATTAATTCTTTATAAAACTGGAAGAAATATCAGTACATCCATTGAAAGAATTTACTCAGTAATACATAAACTCAATGTAGAAGTGAGAGTAAAAGAACGTGTAAATGAATATGAAAATCTACCCATTAATGATAAAGTGGCTATTGATTTTGAAACGTTGGATTTATTTGAGGTATGGGAAAGAAAACCTGGACCATGGATTAATGAAGCACTAGATAGTATTGTGATGGCACTTCTAAACGGTCAAGTTCAGAACGACAGAGAATCAATAAGGGAGTGGCTTGTTTCGTGCAGTCAGTAGTAAGGGAAAAATTACTAGAGGTATTTACTCATGCAGACGGAGAGTTTGTATCCGGGCAGAAGTTAAGTGAGGCAATCGGGTGTTCTCGAACGGCCATTTGGAAACATATAGAAGAGCTTCGAAAGGAAGGCTACGAACTCGAGGCAGTGAGAAGAAGAGGCTATCGGATTATCATGATTCCTGAGAAAGTTACTTCCAATGAAATTCAATTAGGTTTAATGACTAAAACAATCGGACGAACCATCCACTATGAGGAGACAGTATCTTCCACTCAAAAAATCGCTCATAAGTTAGCCTTTGATGGAGTAAATGAAGGAACCATAGTCGTGGCAGAGGAACAGGTGGCCGGACGGGGACGCTTAGATCGTTTGTGGCATTCACCAAAGTACTCAGGAATATGGATGAGCATTATTTTACGTCCTTCTATTCCACTAGGACAAGCTCCTCAATTAACCTTGCTAGCAGCAGTGAGTGTGGCTGGGGCTATTCAAGAGGTTACAGGACTTGAACCCGAAATAAAATGGCCAAACGATATTCTTATTAAGGGGAAGAAGTGTGTAGGAATTCTCACTGAAATGCAAGCAGAAGCGGATCGGATCAATTCTGTCATTATTGGTATAGGAATAAATGTAAACCAAACGGAAGTTGACTTTCCAGAAGACATAAAATTGAAAGCGACCTCTTTAAGAATGGAAGCAGGAGAGAAAATAAATCGAGCAGAACTCATCCAAGCAGTATTAAAGCAACTCGAAAAATTATACGAGGAGTATTTAAAAAGTGGATTTTACCCTATCAAGCTTTTGTGGGAAGCATATGCGATTAGTCTTGGGAAAGAGATTATTGCTAGCACCTTAAAAGGGAAAATTTCAGGTTATGCAAAGGGAATTACTGATGAAGGGGTTTTAATGATTCAAGACGAGCACGGGACCGTACATCATATATACTCAGCAGATATTGAACTGAAAACCTGAGGATAGCCTAACAAGTAATGTGCTGTTATAATGAGAATAATAATGGGTAGTATCCTAAAAGAGGGAACTGCACCTAGTATTTATAAACAATAATCGTATAGTTCTGCCTAGATCCATTGCGGACTGGGACAGAGGGATGAATGAAGCGAAAAAGCTCTATGAACCTTATCCTTCTTTTTCATCGAAGGTTTTTTTTATGGGCTAAAATCGGTTTATTCTTTACCTCTCTAAAAAGGAGGAAAATGAATGAAGCAGACGAAGGATTTTATCAAAATGAAACGAGATCAAACGAAGATTGCTATGTTAACTGCATATGATTACCCAACTGGAAAATTGGCTGAAGAAGCAGGAGTTGACGTAATCCTTGTTGGGGATTCACTCGGAATGGTCGTATTGGGCTATGAAAATACGATTCCAGTAACTGTTGATGATATGATCCATCATACGAAAGCTACAAAACGAGGTGCAAAGGATACCTTTATCGTGACAGATATGCCTTTTATGTCTTACCACATTTCAAAAGAAGATACATTACTAAATGCGAAAAGGATCTTCCAAGAATCTGGTGCAAACGCTTTGAAATTAGAAGGTGCAGGCGAAGTGATCGAGTACATCAGATTGCTTACAAAATCCGGTATCCCTGTAGTAGCACATCTAGGTTTACAACCACAGTCTGTCGCAGTACTTGGGGGTTACTCCGTTCAAGGTAAGGATGCTGATAGTGCTTCAAAGCTTTTAGAGGATGCTAAGAAGTGTGAGGAAGCGGGAGCATTCGCGCTTGTGTTGGAATGCATACCTAAACAGGTGGCCAAACACATATCATCTAAACTCTCAATCCCAACGATTGGAATTGGTGCTGGAAATGGAACAGATGGACAAGTTCTAGTATTCCATGATCTTATAAATTTTGGTGTTTCAAGAGTTCCTAAATTCGTAAAAACTTACTTAAACAGTAATGATGATATAAAACAAAGTCTAGTTCAATATATAACGGACGTGAAAAACATGGACTTCCCAACTGAAGGGCATTCCTTTACGATGAAAGAAGAGGAATTAGTCCATTTATATGGAGGCAAGTAAAAGTGGAAATTATTAAGACTATTAAAGAAATGCAGCAACGTGTTTCTTTGATAAAGCAAAAAGGTAAAATAATTGGATATGTTCCTACCATGGGTTTTTTACATGAAGGGCATTTAGCATTAGTTGAGAAGGCTCACCAAAAAGCAGATATTGTTATCATGAGTATTTTTGTAAATCCATTACAGTTTGGACCAAATGAAGACTTTGATCGGTATCCTCGAGATTTCGAACGTGACGAACAGCAAGCCATCGAAGCAGGTGTGGATTTCTTGTTTTATCCTGAAGTGAGCGAAATGTACAAAGGTGAACCCACATTTAAAATCACCGTGTTAAATAAGGTTGACATCCTTTGCGGAAGCAAACGTCCCGGTCATTTTGAGGGTGTCGCAACTGTGTTAATGAAGCTTTTTAGTATTGTCCAACCTACCTATGCAATGTTTGGAATGAAGGACGCTCAGCAAGTAGCTATTGTCACTTCGTTAGTCCAAGAATTTAATTTTCCTATTGAGATTATTCCAGTTGAAACGGTTCGAGAACAAGATGGGTTAGCCAAAAGTTCGAGAAATGTGTATCTGTCTAAAGAAGAAAGACTGGAAGCAACAGCAATCAACAATTCACTTAAGCTTGCAAAGAAGCTGATCATTGATGGGGAACGAAATCCGCAAATCATACTAGAAAAAATGGAAAAACTGATTCTATCTTTATCATCAGCTGAAGTTGATTATATAGAGGTATATTCATTTCCTGAATTGAAAACGTTATCAAGTATTTCTGGATTGGTTTTAATTGCCGTTGCTGCAAGGTTTACAAATGTACGACTAATTGATAATATGACTATGGAAATTTAATTTTTAAGGTGTCAGTTGGTTAAGGGGGAAGTTACCATGTTTCGAACAATGATGAATGCAAAGATTCATCGTGCCCGTGTGACGGAAGCGAACTTAAATTATGTGGGAAGTATAACAATAGATCATGACCTATTAGATGCAGTTGGTATGGTTCCAAACGAAAAAGTGCAGATCGTTAACAATAATAACGGTCAGCGATTTGAAACCTATATTATTTCAGGTGAAAGAGGTAGTGGTGTTTGCTGTTTAAACGGTGCTGCAGCTCGTCTCGTTCAAAAGGATGATATCGTGATTATCATTTCTTATGCCTTAGTCCCAGAAGAAAAGATATCAACCCACCATCCGAAGGTAGCTATTATGGATGAAAATAATCGTATTACAAAATTAATGGCAGAAGAACCAGCTGCAACTGTTATGTAACATCCAATCCCCTTTACTGGGGATTTTTGTTTGTAAAATAAAGGCTTTTTTCTAAAAGATTGTTGTTTATTTAAATAGTGTTGCATTGTGAAATCTCGCAGTTGATAAATAAGTTGATTGGAACGGATATGCGAGAATGATTGCTTAGAGTAGCGGGACTGGTGAGACTAAACGTTTGGTGTAGTAAACCAAGGAGGTTCACCGCCCGCCCCGAGGAAAGCAAGCATCCTGGAGAGTATATCAACTACTCCTCTTTTGGTATAATAGCAACAATTTTTAAGAAACCAGCCAAAATTAATAATCAAAATAACTACACGTAATAGTAATTAAGTAAAATTTATGTTATTTTGAAATGTAGTATATGGAAGTGTTACCGATTGAGGTGGTAATAAACGTGAATCGATTTGTAGTTATAGATTTAGAAACAACAGGAAACTCCCCTAAAAAGGGAGATAAAATCATACAATTTGCAGCCGTAGTTTATTCAAACGGAAAAATAACTGAACAATATTCTACTTTTCTAAATCCTGAGCAATCCATTTCTCCCTTTATTGAACAATTAACGGGTATTACAGATGAGATGGTTAGAAATGCTCCATATTTTGATGAGGTTGCGTTAATTATTACAGAAATGCTTGAAGATGCTTATTTCGTTGCACACAATGTCTTATTTGATTTGAATTTTCTCCAAGATGAATTAAAAACAGCTGGGCTTGAGCCTTTTTTAGGACCCGTATTAGATACAGTAGAAATGACGAGATTTTTATACCCGAATCTTACAAGCTACAGGCTAGGTGGACTGGCAGAACATTTTAAGTTTCAGCATGATCGCCCACATCAGGCAGATAGTGATGCTGAGGTTACAGCCTTACTATTACATCAATTGCTTACTAAATTAGGAACTTTACCTTATGTAACCATAAGAAAGCTAGTAGAAATATCAGCAAATTTCACTAGTGACTTGATTGAACTTTTAGAAGAATTACTTACCCACAAAGAAAATAAGCAGGGGAATGAAGGTATTCATTACGATATTATTAGAGGAATTGCATTAAAAAAGCGACTGGATGATGAACCCCTAAACTTACAACAAAACAACTATACATATCCAACTGCCAGAGAAACCTTTTTATCAAAAGTTACTAATGGAGAATTGTTTTACGAGTCAGAGTACAGACAATCTCAACTAGATATGATGGATCTTGTACAAAAAGCATTCCACGGACATGAGCATGCCATCATTGAAGCTGGAACTGGTCTCGGGAAATCAATTGCCTACTTATTTCCAGCTGTCATTCACAGTTTGACGAAAAAGACTCCTGTAGTCATCAGTACTCACACCATTCAATTACAGCATCAACTTTTAGAGCGGGATCTCCCAATAATAAACAAAATTCTTGGAGTACCTATAACTGCAGTCATACTGAAGGGGAAATCGAATTATATCAGCTTGTTCAGATTCGAACAACTAGTAAGAGAAGTAGATAATAATTATGATAGTAACCTAACGAAGGCAAAGCTGTTAATTTGGCTGACAGAGACTGAAACGGGAGACATTGATGAGATTAATCTTCCATCTGGTGGTCAATTTTTATGGGAACGACTTTCAACAGAGTACACGGGTAAAGAAAAAGGAGAAGATCCGTGGGAGTTTAGATGTTTTTTTCGTTATATGAGAAAGCGTGCTGAAAAAGCTAGCATCATTATAACCAATCATGCCTTATTGTGTAGAGAAGTATTTGAAGAGTCGTTTATCCCCACCTTCCATGAAATGATCATTGATGAAGCCCATCACCTTGAAGATATTGTAGGCGGATTTTTAGGAGGGCAGATAGACCATTTAACAGCTAATTACAGCCTAAGTAGGCTTGGAAGTACTCATGAAGGTGGGTTACTTTCCTATTTTTATCATTATTTGAAAGAGATGAACGGGCAAGAATTACAATCGATAGTTAGGGTTGAAGAGAGAAAAACCTTCATAAGAGAAGAGACAGATGAACTTTTTAGGATGCTCAGATTGTATGCATTGGAAAATGCAAAAAGAGAGCATCATGAAACAGGTCGTGTTATTTACAAATATAGCAAGGATCAAGAAAAAGGACCAAAATGGAATGCCATCCTTGAGTGTGTAAACCGAATAAAATTTTCAATCACTGAAGCAGTTCTAGAAATAGATATGATTGTTCAATACTTAGATCAAATTGGCCAAGAAGATAGTAAGATGTCGTTGAATATTTCTGAGCTCTTACAAATAAGAGAGCGGATGTCGACTTGGAAATTGAGTTTTATTAGACTTTTTTTGTCAAATGAAAATGAGAACGTAACATGGATCGAAATTGATGAAAAAAGTTCATCGAATTCAACCTACCTTTATGAACAACCCATGAATGTAAGTGACAGGTTAGCCGATCAGCTTTTTGCGAAGAAAAAGAGTGTTGTTCTAACTTCCGCCACACTAACTGTAAATAACTCGTTTAGTTATATCATTAAGAGATTTGGATTGACTGATTTTCAACCAATTACAGCCGAGTTGCCATCACCTTTTAATTACTCTTTGCAAGCACAAGTTTTAGTTCCTATTGATTTACCAAACATTAAAGCAGTAACAATTGATGAGTATATTGCGGCAATAGCTTCGCACATTACAGCAATTGCAACAGTTACAGAAGGTCGAATGCTGGTATTATTCACATCCTTTGATATGTTGAAAAAGACCTTTTATTTGGTTAAGGAGCAGTTTGAATTAAAAGGAATCTCTCTAATTGGTCAAGGTATAAACGGTGGAAGTCGATCGAAAATTACAAAAAACTTCATGCAAAACGAACAATCTGTTTTATTTGGTACAAGCAGCTTTTGGGAGGGTGTCGATTTTCCTGGCAGTACTTTAACTTGCCTAGTGATCGTGAGGTTACCATTCACACCTCCAAGTCAACCACTCTTTCAAGGCAAAGCTCACCAGCTGGAAGCTGAAGGATTGAACTCCTTTAATGAGCTCTCTCTGCCCCAAGCAGTTATCCGGTTTAAACAGGGCTTTGGGAGGTTAATCCGATCTAAAACGGATAAAGGTATTGTGTTTGTATTCGATAAACGTATAGTAACAACGTGGTATGGAAAGGTTTTTATTCAATCCCTGCCCAATTTGACCGTTCAAAAGGGTAATTTACCCAATTTACTAACAGGGGTAAAGGATTGGCTTTCAGGAAAATAACCGATTAAGCTTTTGATAAAATAATAGGAATTGACAAACGATATAGTATGACAATCATACTAAGTGTTATGTATACCTTTTTTAGCTGCATAAGAAAAGACCTGATGCATATGCATCAGGCTGGCAAGTGTGGGTAGGAGAAAATTTTGTAATACCTTTTAATACTGATGAATTATTTGTAAATGATTCGCTATTACTATTGAAAAAGTGGGGCTTCCAACAGTTTACTACTTCCGTAACTGTTATAATAGTGGTAACAACAAGAATTGCCCTTGCTGCTGTAATTATATTGTTACCCGAAGCTTATCGACATATAACTTGAAAAATTTGAGATATACGGGGGAATAGGTGTTGGAGAGTAAAATAGAGATATTATCGACGGTAAAGATCAAGCATTCTTCGGACTTATATAAGATTGTAGATAGTTTAAACCGCACATTAAAGAAACAAGATCTTATGTTTGGACTGGCTTTAGATGATCAGGACCAAGAAACCGCAATTTTTACTATATATCGAACATAAAGGATTGTTTCTATGAAAAAATGGATTTTCTTATTAATTGTCATCGTACTACTCACAATTTTGGTAGGAATTAATACATATAAGAATGCATTTGATTACCAAAGAGAACAAACGAAAAAGGCGACATTAGTAGCAATGAAGACAGAGCCAGACCTTGAAATATCAGAAGTTGCATTTTATAACGGTACTAGCTCTTATACAATTATCTATGGTGAAATTAATCATAACAAAAGGATTGTTTGTGTTCCGACAAATGAATTGGAAAAGGTAATTGTCGTTAACCCTGATAAAGGAATTTCAAAGGAAGAAGCATTAAAACAGCTTCAACAAGAACAAAATCCTTTAGAAATAAAATCAGTTAACCTAGGAATTGAGCAAAATATACCAATTTGGGAAATCGTCTACTTGGATCAAAATAATCGTTATTCATATTATTATGTAACTTTCAAGGACGGACAATTTATAAAACGTTACACACTATAAGGGGGAACAAAAGATGGAGTTGGCAAAAAGAGTTGCATCACTTACACCTTCTACAACATTAGAAATCACAGCAAAAGCAAAAGAATTAAAAGAACAAGGCCATGATGTAATTGGGTTAGGAGCTGGAGAACCAGACTTTAATACTCCAATGCCTATCATAAATGCAGCGATAAAAGCCATGACTGAAGGACACACGAAATATACACCTGCAGGCGGCTTGCCAGCGTTAAAGCAACAGATCATTAAGAAATTTCAACGTGATCAGAATTTGGTGTATCGTCCATCTGAAATTATCGTTTGCAATGGTGCGAAGCACGCCCTATACACATTGTTTCAAGTAATCCTGAATGATGGAGACGAGGTTATTATCCCAACACCCTATTGGGTGAGTTATCCAGAACAAGTTAAATTAGCTGAAGGTGTACCTGTTTACGTTGAAGGCAAAGAATCCAACTCTTTTAAGATCACACCCGCTCAGCTTGAAGCAGCCATTACAAAACGAACAAAAGCTATTGTTATTAATTCACCAAGTAATCCAACTGGAATGATTTATTCTGCTGAGGAATTAAGCCAATTGGGTGAAATCTGTTTAAAGCATAATGTCTTGATTGTCTCTGACGAAATATATGAAAAATTAATATATGGTGAGTATACCCATACTTCGATTGCTCAGTTATCTGAAGACATGAAGAGCCAAACAATCATCATTAATGGTGTTTCAAAATCTCATTCTATGACTGGTTGGAGAATTGGCTATGCGGCTGGAAATCAAATCATCATAGAAGCTATGACAAATTTAGCGAGCCATAGTACATCAAACCCCACATCCATTTCCCAATATGCTACGATTGCAGCTTACGAAGGCACGCAGGAAGAAGTTGAGACTATGCGTATTGCATTTGAACAGCGTTTGAATATCATTTATGATAAGCTCATTCAAATACCGGGTTTCACTTGTTTAAAGCCACAGGGTGCATTTTACTTATTTCCAAATGTAACAAAAGCAGTAGACCTATCAGGTTTTGAAACTGTTGACGATTGGGTAAAAGCAATCCTTGAAGAGGAGAAAGTGGCAATTGTTCCTGGTTCAGGATTTGGAGCACCAGATTATGTTAGATTATCATATGCAACATCTCTTGATTTACTTGAAAAAGCAGTGGAACGAATACAATCGTTTATGTTGGAGAGAGTGAAGGGCTAGGTTTAGCCTTTCTTTTTTCTATTATCGTTCATCATAACAATCGAAGCGACTTTAAATACTGTTGAGTATAGACTATGGATTATACTATAATAGGCTATATGACTAAATAAATCTTAACGGGTCTTTATGTTTTTAGGAGGAAATATTGGTGAAAACGACAATTGCTGAAGTAGGAAAATTTGTTGGACAAGATGTAACAATAGGTGCTTGGCTTTCTAATAAACGTTCAAGTGGAAAAATCGCATTTTTGCAGCTACGTGATGGCACTGGATTTATTCAAGGTGTTGTGGTGAAAAATGAAGTAGAAGAGAGTGTGTTTGAGACAGCCAAATCAATCACACAAGAAACATCTGTTTATGTAACAGGTGAGATAAGAGTGGATGAACGTTCTGCATTTGGCTTTGAGCTTGGTGTTAAAAAAATAGAAGTCATTCATGGATCAGTTGACTATCCCATTACTCCAAAAGAGCATGGAGTTGAATTTTTAATGGATCACCGTCATTTATGGCTTCGCTCGAAAAAACAGCATGCTGTGATGAAAATTAGAAACGAAGTAATTCGTGCGACCTATGAATTTTTTAATCAAAATGGCTTTGTTAAAGTGGATCCTCCAATCTTAACAGGTAGTGCACCTGAAGGAACCACGGAGCTTTTCCAAACGAAATATTTTGAAGAGGATGCTTATCTTTCTCAAAGTGGACAGCTATATATGGAAGCAGCTGCTATGGCCCTAGGAAAGGTGTTCTCGTTTGGTCCGACATTCCGTGCCGAGAAATCTAAAACGAGGCGTCATCTCATTGAATTTTGGATGATTGAACCTGAGATGGCCTTTTATGAGTTTGAAGATAACCTAGAGGTTCAAGAACAATTTGTGTCATCTATCGTTCAGTCTGTACTTGAAAATTGCAAGTTAGAACTAGGTGTTCTAGAACGTGATCTTTCAAAATTAGAGAAAATTACAGCCCCATTTCCAAGGATTAGCTACGATGATGCTATTTTGTTTTTAAATCATAAAGGCTTTACAGATATTAAGTGGGGGGATGACTTTGGCTCTCCGCATGAAACAGCAATCGCTGAAAACTATGAAAAGCCAGTGTTTATTACACATTACCCGACGTCGCTCAAACCATTTTATATGCAGCCACATCCAACAAGAGAAGATGTAGTGCTTTGTTCGGACTTAATCGCACCAGAAGGCTACGGTGAGATTATCGGTGGATCTGAACGTATCCATGATCACGAGTTGCTAAAGCAGCGTTTAGAGGAGCACGGACTATCAGCTGATACATATAAATGGTATCTTGAGCTTCGCCAATATGGATCTGTCCCACATTCAGGTTTTGGACTTGGTTTAGAAAGAACAGTTGCTTGGATCAGTGGTGTAGAGCACGTTCGTGAATCCATTCCATTCCCAAGATTATTAAATCGATTATACCCATAAGTTTAATAGGAGCTCCCTTTTGGGGGCTTTTTTTATGGGATAATGAGACATGCTTAGGTATTAAGGGTGAGTAAGGATTTTTTATTCTATTTAATAGAGCCAATATGGGTGATCGGCTCTATTAAAAGAAAGGATGAGGATAAGTAGCATAAGAAAGTTACTATCTATATTCCATGTTTTTACTGTCTACATACTTATGAAATTGCTCATGAGATGACTTAAACATGGTATACTTAGAAGTGAATTCTTACTTGAGTTCATGTGAGGTGAAAAGGATGAAAAAAGAAAAATTGATTGAATGGTATGAGCAAGGTAGTATTGCAATTCCTAAGCTTCTACTAAATAACTACGCGAAGCTAGGCCTAAATGAAAGTGAATTCATCTTACTACTTCAAGTTCATTCTTATATAGAAAGCGGAAATTCGTTTCCAACCCCAGACGAAATCGCAAGTAAGATGACGCTCTCGGTTAATACATGTTCCGAGTTATTACGTCGACTTCTTCAAAAAGGATTCTTAAAGATTGAAGACAATGAAAGTGAAGGAATTAGAGGTGAAAGATACTCTTTACAGCCACTATGGGAAAGAATTCTTTTGCTTTTCTTTCAGGAAACGAATGAAGAGGACAAGGTTGATAAAAGGAAGCTAGAGTCAAAATTGTATTCCTTATTTGAACAAGAATTTGGTAGAGCGTTATCTCCAATGGAAATTGAGACACTTTCTATTTGGCTTGACCAAGAAGACCATGATCCAATTCTCATTAAAGCGGCACTTCGTGAATCTGTTCTATCTGGCAAATTAAATTTCCGATATATTGATCGTATTTTATTTGATTGGAAGAAAAGTGGGATCAAATCAATTGAACAAGCGCAGCAGCAGGGGCAACGGGTTAGACAAAACCAAACGAAGCTTCGTCCAACACAGCCTCAAGCTAAAAAGAACGAAGCCAATCCATTTAGTTGGTTAGAACAAGAGTAATATATAAAGGATGAGTACTTTGTTAAACAAGCAACAAATTCGATTTTGTTTAGATAAAATGGGAGAAATGTTCCCAGATGCACACTGTGAGCTAAACCACTCAAATCCATTTGAACTTGTAATCGCCGTAAGTCTTTCGGCACAGTGTACAGATGTATTAGTTAATAAAGTAACAAAAACATTATTTGAGAAATATAAAACACCAGAGGATTACCTTGCTGTTTCGGAAGTTGAGCTTCAAAATGATATCCGATCAATTGGGTTGTTTCGAAATAAGGCAAAAAACATCCAGAAACTATCAAAGGTTTTACTTGAAGAATATAATGGTGTTGTCCCAAGTAATCGTGATGAGCTAACAAAGCTTGCTGGTGTGGGGAGGAAGACTGCAAACGTAGTTGTTTCTGTTGCTTTTGGTGAGCCAGCTATTGCAGTAGACACGCATGTTGAACGGGTTAGTAAGCGATTAGCCTTTTCTCGTTGGAAGGATTCGGTTCTTGAAGTTGAGAAAGCATTAATGAATAAAATTCGAAGAGAAGAATGGTCTGTTACACATCATCGACTTATCTTCTTTGGAAGATATCATTGTAAGGCTCAAAATCCGCAATGTGGAGAGTGTCCATTATTGGACATCTGCCGAGAAGGAAAGAAGAGAATGAAGGGTATTAGGTAAATGAATGGTATCCGGAGCGTAAAAATTCCTAACTCATTTAAGCATCCTCTTTTTTTCCGAAATGAAATCATTGAGATTTCTACAGATATAGTAAAAGACCTCATCTCTACTCCTTTTATATTTGATATAGAATTTGCTCTAGGAATAAAAGGTTATCAGCCCTGGCTCGATAGGGGAGTATCAGTGGGCCAATTAATAACGCACTGGGAAAAGAACCGAAGTGATCTGAAAGTATTATTTGATAAGAGGGATAAAACAAATGCAAGGCCTCTCATGGTTCAAAGTATTGCCCACTTCATTATGTATTTGTTTTGGGTAAATAAAAAACCTGTGCCTACCTTAGTAAGTTGGGAGAGTCATGTTACAGAGCTTTTCATAAAGCCAGTTAATTGTGCGGAAAGACTACTATATATTATCAGTTGTCCAGACCACTACCAATCACATATTCAGTTAACTCAGCTTTTTCAAGAATTGAATAAACAATTTCAAAAATCAATTGTAATCGAAAGAAAAAGCCCAAGATCTTGAGATCTTGGGTTTTTTCTCGTCTTAATCATCGTCGCCATTACCATTACCATTACCATTCCCATTTCCGTTCCCAGGATTTTCATCGTCCTGGTTGCCATCATCTTCACCCTCATCATCTGGAATGAGATCAATCTCATCTTCTAGTTTAGCGGGGACTTCTATGTTGACATCTAATGGGTCACTTCGATTTTCTGGATCATCGTCACGTATAACAATGACTCTAAACGTATATATCGCTTCTGGAATAGGATTTTGTACGATCAGTCCTAATTCCTTCACGGTCTGAAGTACTTCAAATGGTCCCTCATCAACTGAATATTGAACTTCGAATGAGACGCCTTCTCTCATCTCCTCAGGATAATTCCATTTCAGTGTAATTTCATTTTTCTCTAAGTTATACGTACTGTTCAATTCAGTAGGTGCTTGTAATTTTTGATACACATCTGACACTTCTTTTGGTTCTGTGCCTTTTATAAAATACTCTTTGACTTGTAGGTCATCTGGTGTAAATTTGCTTGGAAGCTTAGCTGGGTTAGATCCTTTTTCAATGGCTACTCGAATAACACTGTTAGGTTTTTCAAAATCTCCAGAATCTTTACCTTCTGAAACCTTTTGAAGAACGGATTTAAAGAGTTGCTTTGCTATAGCCTTTTCTTCTTTGCTTAGAATGTAGTTAAGTTCAGTTGTTTTTTCATATCCAGTCCAAACAGCAGCTGTATAGAGTGGGGTATATCCTGCAAACCAGATATCCTTAACGCCACCACTTTTTATATTATGTGCTTTTCGATCTTCCGCACTAAAATTGGTAGTACCCGTCTTACCTGCGATATTTAAACCAGAGATGTTAGCACTTCGACCTGTTCCAGAAGTTACAACAGATTTTAGCATATCGGTTACCATAAACGCTGTAGATTCTTTCATCGCGGCTACAGATTCTGGCTTAAGTTTAACTTCTCTATCGTCCATAAAGACCACTTTTGTTACTGTGTGTGGTTTATTGAAAATTCCCTTGTTTCCAAATGCGCTAAATGCCCCGGCTAAATTCATAGGTGAAGCACCGATGGAACCACCCCCAAGGGCGTCGGATTCGTTTATTGCATTTCCAACAGGCATTCCAAGGGCCAAAGCAAAGTCTCTTGACCGTTCAAGTCCAACCTCATGTAGTGTTTTTAATGCTGGAATATTTCTTGAATCCGCAAGTGCTTCGCGTATTGACATTTGTCCTTTAAACTTATTATCGTAGTTTTTTACCTGCTGACCAGTCGTATAACTGTAAGGTTCATCGACAATCTGATGATAAGTTGACCACTTTAAATGCTCAATCGCAGGGCCGTAATCTGTCACAGGCTTGATAGTGGAACCAGGCTGTCGTTCAATGGAGGTAGCGTAGTTAAATCCTGCAACCTCGAAGTTACGCCCACCTCCAATTGCACGAATTTCACCAGTTTTAGTATCTAATAACACCATCCCTGCTTGAAACTCCTCATTAGGGTATTGAATGATATCGTTCGTATTAAAAGCTTGCTCTACATATGTTTGCGCAGAAGGGTCTAAGGTCGTATAAATCTCTAAACCTGCGGTTGCAACATCTACATCTCCTAGTTCTTCTACTTCTTTTATTACTTGGTCGATGAAAGAATCATAAGGTCTTGGATCTTTTTGTGTTTGAGTAAGTGTACTCGAAACAGGAATGGCCATTGCGGCATCAGCATCAGCCTTTGAAATAAAATCATTCTTCGCCATTAAAGCCAGAACTGTATTTCGACGCTCTTCAGCAGCCTCAGGATGTTCAAATGGATTATAGTTATTTGGACTTTGTGGCATTCCTGCTATTAAGGCTATTTCATGAAGTTCTAATTCATGAAGCTCTTTCCCGTAATAAGCTTCTGAAGCAGAAGCAACACCATATAATTGACCGGAAGATGGAACGCTCGAAAGATATATTTTATTTACATACATTTCAAAAATTTGTTTCTTAGAATATTTCTGTTCAAGTCGAATGGCCAGCCATTGTTCTTGAACCTTACGTTTAATTGTTTTCTCAGGTGATAAGAAAGAGTTTTTTATCACCTGTTGGGTAATGGTACTAGCTCCTTCTGCGCCAAATCCTTCTTGAACGTTGGCAATAACTGCACCTACTAAGCGTCGTAAATCAACTCCGTTATGTTGATAAAAACGAATATCCTCGACTGCTAAAAAGGCATTTTCCATCGTTTTAGGAATGTCATGATATTTGACATAAGTTCGCTTTTCTACACCGATCTCCGCTATTTTTTCACCATTCATATCAAATACTTTTGAAGACACAGGGTCTTTTAATAATGCTTCATCTATAGGTGGAGCACCCTTAACAAGTGCAAAGAATGTAACAGCACCTACTAGCATTAAGATAATACCTAATATAAAGAATGCTATAATGACCTTTTTTAATAAAGAACTCGCAGAACTTTTTGGTTTCTTGTTAATTTTCTTAGATTCTTTATGTGCTGCTCTCGTTCGATTTTCTGACATACGTTTTTCCTGCCTTTCAACATAAAACTATTCTACGTTAGTTACCATTAAAATAAAGTCGGTCAATAATTGAAATGTAGTTTATACGTGCCTGATAGCCTAATGGGATAATAAAACCGACTTCTTGAACCTCCTGTTTTGTCACAGATTTCCGGCCTCCATTAAGGTGGCGATGCCAAAAACCTAAAAGATGAGAGGCGTCTAGATAATAAATTTCTTCTAAAGCTGTGAAGCATAATATAACAAAACATATGCCATCTTGAGTTAGAACCTGTTGCATATGATCGATTTGATGCTGATGAAAATTCTGAAGTGGAAATGAAGTATTGTTTTTAGTTTCCTTTGCTTCAAAATCAATATACCTACCCTTATAAATTCCATTATAGTCTGTAGTAGAAGCTTGTTTAAAGTAGGCTTCCCTTATGACTGCGGCACTTCTGCTCGGATAATCAACCTTGACAATTTGAACAGGTGTTGGTTTTTTGTGAATAACAGCAATTTGCCTCTCTAAATAATAAGTATTCGTAGCGTTCAGATCTTCTTCGAGGGTCATACCACGATTACTGTATGAATTTTTTTTCTCTGATTCTGATTTGTTTCCCGAAATACTTGCTTGATAAACTTTTCCATTTGGATAACGAACTGACATGAAAACTCCTCCTAATGAGGCACTTATAATAGACGAATGATGGAACTTTAAGTTACAACAAACTGATAATTTTCTCTTATGTACCTTGTCAATCAATCTAAATCATATGTTCATCCTACTAGGTATCATACCAAAAAATGAACAGAAAGGGTTGTGAAAACTACTAATGATTCTTTTTGGTTCTAATTGCAAAGGCTATAATTGAGGTGATAAGTATTGTGAATGAAGTAAATAAGAAACTCTCTACAGATGATTGTAACATCTTAAATGAAATTCAATCATTAACTGTTTTATATAATAAAGACAACCTAACACGGACCGAAGCTTACTTTCGTTTTTATGAAAAACATCCTGAAATCAGGTGGTCTTTTTTAGCTAGTATGGTGTCTAGAAATGCTGGATGGAATATGTGTGATTTAGAAGGGGATTGGTTTCCTAAGGTACTTTCAAAAGAATTACGACATCGATTGTTTATGACATATGAAAGAGCTAACTGGCTTATTTTTTCTGATGCCTTCCCGCAACTCTGTCTTTATGAACGATCTAAGTTTGAGAATAGAGATTTATCTTACTTGCTTCCATATCTTCATGTTTCAACTTTTATGCAAGATGCATGGAGACATTTCTATAAAAACAAGGAGAAGCAACTCTTACTATTTTCTCTGATAATCAATGAGCAAAACTTAATTCAACGCCCTGTAATTGATCATCCTTTATATCGTAAAAAGGTATTCAAGACATGGTTGTTTCTTTTGCAGGATTGGTTTCATTTTAGTTCCGTTTTATTCCCAACAAGATCAGGTCAATTATATGGTTGTTCTGTTCATGATTTCCGAAAAATGACTTGTCGAATTGATTTAGGTAAAAAATTAGCTGAAATTTTATTTCATCCAATGCTTTACCAGAAATTCCTTGATTTTTCAAAGTCAGTTTCACACACTGGTTCAAGGCATGACTACGAACAATTTGTTTATCAAAATAAGGAGAAGGATACACCCTTTTTGAGCGAGGCATTCCCAATTATTTCTCATCATAGGCAAGATTATATTGGATGGAGCTGCACGGGAAAAGAGCTAGAAGTCTGGATCAAGCCAACTAAGGTACCTAAGAAAATTTTAATTAGCAAATGGTATTCAAAGAAACAAAAGCAGATTCATACAGGAATAGCCTTAGAAGCCTTCATAAAACGCTTATTTACATAAAAAAAGCAAGGAGATTCCCTTGCTCATTATAAGAGGGTGTTCAAAAAGTCCGGCAAAAATAGCTTCAAATTTCTTCGTCAGCTCGTCTCTCCGCTCCTCACGTATACAAAACATACGCTCCGGTGCTCAAGACTTCGCTTCCTCGAACTTCTTTGCTCTTTTTGTCCTCCTTTTTGAACAGACTCTATAAGTAACTTAGTTTCTAATTGAAGATATTTCTTTGCTGCACCTCCCAGTGCCTCGAGATGAAATAACCTGAAGCAAAAAAAGAGATGCTGCACCTTTTCTCCACTACAGAACATTGCATTCGGGGCTAAGAGGGGCAGTTCTGCTTTTCTAAGTAGAAGGTCGATTCTGGCCTTCTGTTTTTTTGTTTCCGAAGCCTACCTTTGCTTCTTCCTGATTCTTATCTCGATTTGCTTTTTCATTTTTTTTCTTTGACATGGTCAGCACCTCCTTATTAGTAGTAGTCTTCACATCATGACATTTTTCATTCTTCGTTCAAACTTGCTGTCGATTCTGATCTGTTCGAGGCGAATAACACTTTCTTTGCCGAATAGACACTAGTTTTGTCATGTTTGAAGGGACTTGGAAAGATAAATGGAATAAGTTATCAAATGATTTTTCAATGGAGGAATTTCAATGAATAGAGTAGTGTCCATTAATGAAATCGAACATGCTTTTGATAATCTGTTACACACAATTAATCGAATTGAAGAAAAAATAGAGTCACAGACAGAAATTGAAATCAATGAAATGAGAATTGCACAGCTTGAAAAAATAAGTTATTTGAACGCAAGTCTAACTCATGTTGTTTCTCGTACAAAAGGGGTATCAGGTTCACCATTTCAATTAGTCCTTGTAAGGTAATTGTTGAATCTATTTTGAAAGAGAGGTATCATATCAATAAACTTCACAGTTAGGTGATGAAAAATGGATCATGAACTTCTTCATAAAGAAACATCCACTTTATTGCAATACAATCAAGAATTACAGAATATTTATTTAGAGGTTATTGATAAAGGTCAGCCAGCTGACTTTTTTTCAATCGTGAAGCCATTTGCTGATAAAGTGAAAGTAGTATTAGATCGTTGGGAGGAAAGTGCTCTCAAATGGGTGAAAACAGATAAACCGAAGTATTTTCATCGGCAACAAATTGATAACATGGTTGAAAATATAACAACCGTTTCTGTTCAAGCCTTTTTCCCTGACACAAAGGGGAAGCGTTTTAAGGAGTTAATCAGGTCTAATCAGTATACACTTGAAAATATCTTACAGCTCTTGCAAAAATAGAGTAGGGTGACGAACTCAAAAAAACTAAAAAAAGAGCCACAAGGGCTCTTTTTTTAGTCCAAATCTTTTGTTACTTCAATGGTCACCGCACGATCGCCTTCATTTGCAACAGGCTCTATAATATACTCTACGTTTTCAGTATGCTTCGGTTCTACTTGGTTAGAACGTTGCGATAATTCTCGGTCTTGACCTTGCGTTTTATGATTGAATGATTTTCCTCTACCCATGGTACTCACTCCTTAATTTTAGTTACACTCATTAATGTGTATGATTAAGGGTGAAATTACGTAAG
The DNA here is from genome assembly GCF_049310945.1 of Bacillus sp. DJP31. Classification (NCBI taxonomy): domain Bacteria; kingdom Bacillati; phylum Bacillota; class Bacilli; order Caryophanales; family Bacillaceae; genus Bacillus; species Bacillus sp. DJP31. The sequence continues at coordinate 251,745 of NZ_JBMERO010000003.1, forward strand.
GTAACTTTTGTCATGAGAAAGTTGTGAATTCTTGAACCTGACCTTCGGGACTGTAGCTTTTATCAACTTCTAGTACCTTTACTAGATCACGGTATTGGGTGATTGTTAAATCTTCACGTACATAAGATAATTTGGCGAAATTAAGGAGTTCTAGATTGTCTAAAGGTTCTTGTTTATTAACAGCAATAAACCTGTTTCGTAAATCTACTACATTCATGTAAGCAAGCCCCCTAACATTAATTTGTAATTATCTTATCATGGAATACAAGTTTTCTCCGTAATTAAAATATTGAAACTTCCGACAATTTACTACAAAAAATTATCATTTACAGCTTTCACATTATATAGTGTTAATCATAAACTACTACAAACAAGACATTCACCTAGGAGGAGGAGCAACAGATGTTTGGCCTTAAACAAAAAAGGAGAATGGTTCGAAATCCATTTATGGGTCAAAGTCCCTATTTCCCATACCAAAATAACCCATACAATCAATCATTTAATCCTCAGAATATGTATAACACTTCATACATGATGCCTAACCAACCATACATTAATCCGTCCAATATCCAGCAGCAGCCTTATGTAAATGCAACCAATTTCCACCAGCAACCATACGTCAATCCATCCCAAGTTCAACAGCAACCTTATGTAAACCAACAACAAGGATTCGTGCCTTTTCAAATGCCTTATCCAAATCAAAAAGTGAAAACTCCTCAGATTCAACCCGGTGGGGTCCAATCCATCATGAAACAATTTAAGACAAAAGAAGGTGGATATGACGTAAACAAAATGATGAATACAGCAGGGCAAATGATGAGTACTATGAATCAAATCGGTGGGATGGTAAAGCAAGTGGGGTCCATGTTTAAAGTGAAGGTTTAGAAATGAGTAGTGAAAGCTACTCATTTTTTTATGGGATGAAAAAAATTAAGTATTGCAAGTTCTGTGATTCAGGAGTAAAATCCTTCTTGAAAGTATTTCGGATTACGAATAATTTAAGAAGGATGAGGAACTTTTCTATGAGCTATTCAAAGGGAGCAATCAAGCGAAATGAGCGATTAAGTATTTGGAATGGTGGAGCGTCTATTATCTCACAGAGCTTAATTACAGGATTCATTCCTTTATTCGCCATTCAGGTATTAGGAGCTTCCAATTTTCAAATAGGGTTGATAAGCTCCATGCCATCCTTTATGACCATGCTTGCGATGATCCCAGGAGCTATTTGGATTAATCGATTAGAGTTGAAAAAGGCCTTCACAGCCTATACGATTTTTGCTGCGAGATTCGGTTTATTACTAATCTGTTTAATTCCCTTTATGCCCTATACAAACCATGCATGGATTCTTGTAGCGATTATTGGGATACTAAATTTCCCGAATGCCTTGGCAACATTGTCCTGGCAATCATTTATCGGTGATTTAATTCCAGATGAGCGAAGAGCAAGTTTTTTTAGTGTGAGAAGTCAAATTTTAACAATCGTGGGAATGGTTACAACCTTTGCCGTGGGTTTTTCTCTAAATGTTTTTGAAAAAAGTAATCCAATTCCTTATCAGTGGATCTTCTTGATCGGGTTCTTGTTTGGAATTCTTGAGGTCTACTATTTAATGCGTCATACTGAAGTGAAAAAAGTAAATAAAAACCAAAAGAAATCAAATTTAAAGCTTGCAACGGCCATGTTTAGTCATAAGCCCTATTTACATTTTCTTGTTTGTGCCATCATTTTTAATTTTGGTTGGCAAATGGCATGGCCTTTATTTAACATATATCAAATTAATGACGCACATGCTACTGCAATTTGGATTAGTGTTTTTACTATTGCGAACCAGGTTTCTCAAATCATTAGCTATAAGTGGTGGGGTAGATTTTCAGATCGATTTGGTAATACAATGATGCTATTTATCGCATCTATTGGGATTGGAACAGCACCATTTTTAACTATTTTATCTACCAATTTATACTATTTAACGGCTGTTAATCTTTGGACAGGTGCTTTTGTTGCTGGAACAGTCATGCTTTTATTTAATCAATTGTTACGAGTATCACCCGCAGAGAATCGAACAACATTTCTAGCAAATTATAATTTATTAATTGCAACAATAGGCTGTATTGCTCCACAAGTAGGTGTATTAATTCTTGAGTGGCAAGGCATCCAGACTGCAATGACCCTCTCAACTGCTATAAGGTGGATTGGTGCATTCTCCTTCTTGCTAGTGTTTTATGTAGAGTACACGTCAAAGCAAAAAGAAAAGGCTTTAGAAAGCCCTTTAGCGATGCATTAATCTTGATTTTTCCGCTGAACATATCGCTCACCAAGTAATGCGAACACTTCATTATAGGAAAGCCCAGATTGTGCATTCAGTTTTTTAACTTCTCCTACATCTGTATGACTAAACTGTTTTGTTGAGATATTCGGTTTTTTCTCCAAATTTAAACCACCTCCTTTAGGGAGGATGCCCGAAAAACATAATGAATATTTTTTTCTCATGAGACAAAGTCTAAACAAAGAAACATGAGAAAAGGTGTGATAAATAATGGATGAAAAGAAAAGTATAGCAGGGAAGCAATATAATCCAGCCTTTTATGAGAGTTCATCAGAAGTAGAAAAAGGGCTAGCGATTACACATGAGCAGGCGAGTGATACGTATATGGTAGGAACCATTGACGGAGAAACACAAGATTCACATGATCATTCTACCGATATTACACGTAAACAAAAATGACGCCAAGGCTATCTTGGCGTTATTCTTTCGTATAAGAAAAGGTGCAAAAAGTTGTGAAAAATCCTACAGTACTAACTGCTAACAATGAATATAGGAGAGAGGCATCCTCTATTAGTAGATTACCTGTCATTATGATAGAGAAGTCAAACACCAAAATAATAACTCCTACATTTATAGGGATGATTGTGGAAAAAAACTGTGCCAATAAGTCAAATCCTCCGGTACTTGTTTGATACCTTAGCATGAGTCCAATCCCAATCCCAATTAAAGTACCGCCGATGAGGGCACTCCAATAAACAGGTATTTCAAATACATGCAAGGGGTTCAATAAATCGATGAAAAAAGAGGATAAGAGTAAGCCATGGATGCTATTAAAAAAGAAGGGGCGGTTGAAAATATACGTGAAAATATAGATAGGTATGCTCAATAAAAGTATCGTTAGCCCAGTTTCAAAACCCCACTTGTATTTTGCGATCAGTCCAAGACCGATCATTCCACCCTCGAGCAAGTGATGAGGAATGATAAAGGCGTTCACCCCAATTCCAATCAATAAACTCCCAATGACAACGGCTAATACCCTGTCAAACAATTTAATCATCTCCTGTAGGTTGTCTCTAAAAGAGTATATGTACAGGCTGCATTTGAAAGAACTTATCCGAATTATCAAAGAAAAAACCACCTTTTAGGTGGTAAATTGACAATTAAATAATTAATTCGTACACATGTTTTAGTTCTGACATTCGTGTGTAATCCTGTTCATCTAATGCATGCTGTATCTCCTGTGGCAAGATCGCATTTAAAAAATGGGCTTCGTCCTCATCCAAATTTCTTACGAAGGAAAGCTCATCATGGTTCTCGGTTGCCATAAGCTTTTTATATACTTGCTTGGACAGAGGATGCTCATCCGTATAATTAGAGACGATCTCCCTTAAATAAGCCAACGTTTTATCCATCTCATTCAACTCCGTTATGATTTTCCGAAATACTCATTCAACTTTTTTTTATCTGTAGATGTATTTTCCTTTGAGTAATAGGGGTTTCCCTCTTCAGGGCTTTCAGGATCAAGATTTGTTTTGATTGCAAATGTGGGTTCCTGTGTTGGTTTTGCAATTACTCTGTCTGATAAGGAATCAAAGTCTGGCATGTTTTGTTTTTCTAACATCTGACGTCACCTCCATATATATCTTTGGTTTTGGAGAAAGAATCTATTCTTACTCTTTTGTTACATTAACCAAGCGTTTACACATAGATTGATAATGGAATCAAAAAAGGAGGAGACATGATGTTATCATTAAGAAATTACCAATATTTTGGTGGACACTCGTCACAAAATAAGGTTGAAGATAGAAAACGTGAATTACCGAATGTAGATGTGACACTGTTCAATGAATCTGCTGTTGCGTTTAAACATCTTATGAGAGATGCCTCGACTGTTTTAGATCGCTTAGCTGATCATAAGGATTTTGCTTCAGAGGTCATGGCTGCTGCACAAGGTTCTGATACGGCAAAGGTTGAACATCTGATTGAGTCGACTGGAATCAAATCTATTGTTGAACCCACGTTTAATCCAGACGGATTAACGATGGTGTTTCATGCAAAGGTTCAAGACACTGATTGTTGTAAGCTCACAATGACATTAAGATGGTGAGCTTATGTAATTTCTAAATTTTCCTACTAAATCATTCTCCTTTTTGTCGTTTGAATATGGTATGGTATAGAAGGAATTTTAATATATGGAGGACCTCATGGCTACGCTTTTTATTGCAATTTTCTTACTATTATCTTTATTACTAATCTTATATGTTCCAATAAAGCTTAAAGCTCACTCCAAGAAGGTCTTGTTGCACAATACATGCTTAATTGAGTTATTTAGTTTTGTAACGAACCACGGTGGTCACTTTTTGTCTCATTTAATGTTTCTTAATGATAAGTATGGATACTGGGCCGTGAACAAATCCGTTTATTTTAGCTTTCAAAAAATTTCGGGAAGGGTCATCGTGCTTGGCGATCCAATCGGGAACAAGCATTTATTTTCTCTTGCCTTGGAAGAGTTACAAGAAAAATGTAAGACACATCATGTAAAGCAACCGATCTATTACCAAATTTCTTCTAAATATAAATACATGTATGAAGCCTTAAACTATCGAATCATTAAAATTGGCGAAGAAGCAAAAGTTTCCTTAACAGGTTTTAATCTCGAAGGGAAAAAAAGAGGAAAGCTCAGAACAAGTCTGAAGAGATTTGATCGGGAGGGAATCTATTTTAACGTAGTTCTCCCACCTTATTCAGAAGAATTTCTTCAAGAAATTAAAAAAGTTTCAGATGTTTGGCTCGGTAATAGAAGTGAAAAGGGATTCTCAGTCAGCTTTTTCGACATGGAGTATATCTCTCGTTTCCCTATTGGGGTTTTGGTTGATCCCAATATGCAAATTGTTGCATTTGCAACACTACCTAGTTATCACCATGAACAGGAAAAAACAATTCACATTGATCTTATGAGATATATCCCTACAAGTCCTAATGGAACGATGGACGTATTATTTACATCGATTTTCATGTGGGCAAAGGAAAACGGGTATCATTATTGCAGTTTAGGAATGGCACCGCTTGCTAATGTTGGCTCGGATGGAAATCCAAAATCATTGTATGAATGGTCAGCGAGACTCATGTATTTATATGGTGAAAAATTTTATAAATTTAAAGGTTTAAAGAAATATAAAGAAAAATTTGCAACCGACTGGGAGCCTCGTTACATTGCCTACAAGAAAACAACATTAATCGGGGTTCTATTTAGGATTATTATCTTGATTCATTTGAGGTCTGAAAACCTTGGTAAATTCGGGTTAAATTTACTTAAGAAGGCAAGTTAATGGAAGGCAACCAGCTTAGGTTGTCTTTTTTTGTCATACATAGGGATATGTAAAGGTATATTTATGTAAAGTTAGGAGGGTTCATTAGATTTACAGAATGTTTTCATGTAAACTATGGAAGGATACTATAAAGTTTAAGTGGAGGGAATTTAATGAAAGCATTTAATGTGACATTTCATAAGGAAGATCAAGTAAAGCCAATGGAAGTAAAAAAGTTAACTGAAGAGGATTTTCATTTAGTAACAGCAGGAGGAACTAGACATTTATTTGAATTGGACACAAATGTTGGGTTTTTTGTCTATTTTGACTCAGAAGATGAGGCTGGTAATGAGCATTATCTTGTTTTACATTACGAAGAAGGTCAAGAAGATCCGATTGCTTGCTATGAGTTTGAATTAAAGGATTTTTACCAGTTTAGCGCTCTTTATTTGAATGACTTAGAATTCAATGAAGAGATTGACGAAGAAGAGGAAGAGGCAGAAGAACAGGAATACACGCCTATTCATCATTTAGCACATTTAATGTACCATATTGCCGAAGATGGAAACAAAGTAGAGCAATAATCATTTATGAACCAAGAAACTCCCGCCAGAATAAAGGCGGGAGTTTCTTGGTACTATGTCTTTATTTTGGAGCAGGAATATTTCCTTCACAAAATTCAAACACGAGTTTTTCTTCATCTTCATCAAGTTCAAATTCTAGATATTGTTCACTTGACTGACCATGAAACGAATACTGAGAGATTTTCTTGACGTCATCTTCTACCTTAAAGATCACTCTTAGGTAGACACCATTCTCTGTATAGAGCTCATCTTCTTCATCCACCAATAGAAATAACTTAAATTCATATCGGTCTCCTGTGAGCATACCGAATGGATCTCCGAGTTTTTCAACAGAATATTCATTAATTTTAAACATCATATCACCTTTATTTTTTCATATTTACTGTTTATACTATCTATATTAGTATACACTGAAGGAACAATAGATTAAACAAATAAAACTTCTACGTGTCTAAAAAATAGTAAAAGGAGCAAAAATGATGACAACTGACAAAAAGAAAATTAGCTTGCAAGATGCAATTAAGCAGCAGTTAGCAAATAAAAAACAAAATATCGAGAACGGCAAAGCCAATAATAATGATGCGAATTCTTCTTCTCAAAAAATGAAGAGCCAATTTACTAAAAAACCTAATAATCAACGAAGAAAAACAGGGGCATAATTAATTAAAAAAAGATCCAGATTGGATCTTTTTTTATTTTGAAGAAATATCCATGTCTTGTTATGAATATGAACCAATCAACGAAGTGAATAATACCCATGTATTTACATAATGAAATAGAATTGTGCAAGATAGATGGGGGAAGAAAAATGAGTAAGAAAAGTAAATCTAAAAAAGGGAATTTGAAATGGTGGCAGCTTTCTCTCTTAGGAGTTGCAAGTATTATCGGTACAGGTTTTTTTCTTGGATCAAGCCTCGCAATAAAAACGAGTGGACCTTCTATTTTAATCGCATTCCTCATTGCTGCCCTCGGAACCTATATTGTGTTTAATGCCCTCGCACGTATGACCGCGGATCATCCAGAGAAAGGCTCATTCCGTTCCTATGCGAAGAAAGCTTTCGGACGTTGGGCCGGTTTTAGCAATGGCTGGGTGTATTGGTCATCAGAAGTCTTGATAATGGGGAGCCAATTAACAGCACTCGGACTTTTTACAAGATTCTGGTTTGAAAAATTACCACTATGGATGCTAACGTCCGTTTATGCAGCTCTTGGCATTCTCGTTCTGTTATTAGGGGTAAGTAGCTTTCAAAAAATAGAAAATATACTCGCTGTTTTAAAAGTGGCGGCAATTTTAATGTTTATCATCATCGCATGTGCAGCTTTATTTGGTTTCATTGATGGAAAAAAAGAAGTAAGCCTAACTAAAGCATACGGAAGTATTTTTCCTAATGGGGTTAAAGGACTTTGGACGGCTCTAATCTATGCCTTTTATGCTTTTGGGGGTATTGAAGTGATGGGAATTATGGCCATGGATTTAAAGAACCCAAAAGATGCACCAAAGTCAGGAAAGATCATGCTACTGATCCTGGCTACCATTTATGTTCTTTCATTGGGCCTTGCCATTACACTATTAAATTGGGACAAGTTTTCGACGAAACAAAGTCCATTTATAGCGGCGTTAGAGGGATACAACTTACCATTTATTCCTCATATTTTTAATGCCGTGTTAATCATTGGAGGATTTTCAACCATGGTAGCAGCCCTGTATGCCGTTACAAACATGATTGTTACTTTATCTGAAGAAGGAGATGCACCTGCTGTCTTTCAAAAAAAGAAGGGAAAACGTGAGCTCCCTATACCAGCTCTGTGCTTATCCACAGGAGCTCTCATCTTCTCAATTGTCGTTTCCTTGTTGTTACCTGATAAACTCTATGAGTACATCACAACAGCAGCAGGACTCATGCTTTTATACACATGGATGTTTATCCTCTTGTCATTCCGTAAACTAATGAAATTAACCACAAGCGAAAAGGTACTAGGTTTTGTAGGGATTTTGCTCATTTTACTCGCTGTAAGTGGAACAATATTCGAAAAGACGAGCCGAATTGGCTTCTTTGTATCGCTCCTGTTTTTAGTCGTAATTGGTTTTGTCACCTTATTGATGAAAAAGAAATGGAAACAAGAAACTGCAACATAAAGAAGGTCCTGTGTTAAAACAAAAGATAGAATGCTTGGAGACCAAAGTAAATACCAAACCCGATTAATGATAATCCAGATGTAACAGAAATCGCTTTTAACACACCTGTAGTTAGGACTCTTCTAAATATACTAGCCACTGCGGCCATTGTGAAATCCCATAATAATAAACCAATGATAATGGCACTGCTGTAGAGCAAAAGTTGATCAGTGGAAAAGGCAGTGGCAGTTTTTGCTAAAATAGAACCGTAAATACCTAGCCAAAAAAGAATTGTCAACGGATTAGAAAGGGACATGAAGAACCCTGTCAGGAATGTTTTTAAATAGGATTCATTACTTTCTTTTTTTGAAGTACCAATTTGTTCAGCACTAATGATCCCTTCTATTCCAGTATAAACTAATACAAAAAATCCAAATAGCCATAAAAATGCCTTAACCATTGGGATTTCAATAAAGTGAACCATTCCAAAGTAGACTGCACACATATAAACAATATCAGCTACTACAGAACCTAACCCAATTAACCAAGCATGAAAAAATCCGCTTTTAAGCCCTCTGTCTAACTGGGCAGCATTAATGGGACCAATCGGTGCTGCTAATGATAATCCTAAAAAAATATAGCTAACAAAGATACTCACTTGATTCACCACTCCTACTTCTGTTGTATAATTTAGGTAACCTAATTCAAATGTATTCAAAGCGTGTAGGTTGTACTACATAAAAATGGACATGTTATTTATAAATCTTGGGAGGGTTGTATTTGAAGGAATTCAAGATTATATCGTTAAACATTGGTATGCCGAAAAAATTAAAAATTGGAGATAAAGAGTACATTTCTGGGGTAGGGAAAGAGCCCGTAGAAAAGGCATTTCTCTCAAAAGAAGGATTTACTAACGATGGGGTGCAGCTTACGAAGGTGCATGGTGGTCCAGACAGGGCAGTCTTATTTTATTGCTCGGATCATTATGAAACTTGGAATGAAGAGTTCGGTAAAGAGTTGCTAATACCAGGTTTTGGTGAAAACATTACAATTTCAGGGTTACCCGAGACTGAAGTATATATAGGGGACGTTTTCCAAGTAGGAGAGGCCGTTGTTGAAATTTCACAGCCAAGAAATCCTTGTAATACATTATCCAAGTACAACGATGAAGACGACCTACTAAGCAAAATGATCGAGAAAGGTTTCACCGGTTATTTAGGCAGGGTAGTGCAAGAAGGTTTGATTCAAGTAGACTCATCCGTTTCATTATTAGAACGTAAAATGAATTCTGTCTCCGTTTCCTATTCAAATGAAGTCTACTTCCATGATCGAAACAATGTAGAGGGAATTAAAAAGCTCCTCGATGTGGAGGAGCTTTCAGATGCATGGCGAGATACGTTAACGAAGCGATTACAGACTTTAGAAACAAACTAAAAGGC